>DAITQE010000421.1:0-4250 GCA_036833235.1 Opitutus sp. | reverse complement strand
TAACGCGTCGAAGTGGGATTCTTTTTCACTTACGGAAGCGAGCGTAAGAAAGCGGCCCACCTCGGGCGGAGAGGGCTCTGACGCGCTAACGGGCCTCGCGGAGGGTTCTGTGATGGTGAAAGGGGCGGCAAAATGAATCGTCCAAAGGTCGTAAAGATGGCGTCGCGTACCGGGCAGGCGTGCGCCGGTACCGGTGGGCTTATAAACTTTCAACGTAACGGGGATGTCGTGTTCGCCAAGACGCAGGGTGGGTGCAACCGCGAGTGGCAGGACGTAAACAGCAGCTTGTCCGGCCGCGAGGCGGAGCGCGACGACGTGTGGCTGCGGCAGGCCGAGTTGGTGGTGTGGGCCGATGCGAAGATGGGCGATCCGCTGGCGAGAGGAATAGTTTTCCAAAAAACAGAATAGCCGGGACGAGGAACCAGCAGCCAGCCGGTCGGGCTCGAGGAACACCGTCGCGGCGATGTCGCGACATGTGCTGTGTATTCGAAAACCGAGTGCATCGGTCAAAACGGCATGAGACGTTGGCAGGGCGCAGCGGTGTCGGAAACGCTCGGCCAGACACCAGCTCGCGCGAATCGCGAGCGCGCCAAGCATAAGCAGGCACAGGCCAGCCCAAAATGTCCGACCTTGCCGATAAAGGATGATACCCGCGCCCAAAGCGGTCAGTCCGCAGGAGAGAGCGACAAAATAAGCAAACGGACCGCCCCGGTGACTCGGCCCGGCATCGGGGGTAGGATCGAGAGGAAGGGCCTCGAGAGGTGGCACTGAAGCCTTCATGCAGCGAGGTGGAGTATCAGCTTTGTACTCACAACGGACGATGCCGGCGATAAGCAACGGCGGTCGCTTGGATCAGACCAAGAACGATCAGCGCCTTGAACGTGGCACCGATGACGAGCTGATGGGGATCCAGATAGGCGAGCCCTCCTTGAATGACGATATAAGCGATCAGAGCATTGAGTGCCGAGCGAAACGGGGCATACTGAGCCCACCACCAGAATCCAAGTAGAACGGCAACGCTTAGAAGGGTGAAAGCGACGTTGACGGCGGGGTGGAGATGCTGATTGAGAGATGACGATCGGAGCAGCCAGACATGCACCCAGAGAAAAACCGGATAGACCATCGCCAGGACGTGCACGCAGGCGCAGATCAAAATCCAATCCCGGCCGGACAGTAGCTCATGTTCGCGAACCGCACGGAGTTGAGCGGCACGAAGCCGATGGAAAACGCCAGGAGTAATCATGACATGGTGGGATCGATCAGCTCTTCGTGGTCTCCTGCCAGCCTCCGCCTAATGCGGCGTAGAACGAGACCAGGTTGGAGAGGCGCAGGAGCCGCGCATCGATGAGCGACTGCTCGGCACTGAACAATTCCTGCTGCGCGAGCAGTACGGTGAGATAGCTATCGACGCCGCTTTCGTAACGCTGGTTGGACAAATCATACCGTCGCCGTGCGGCAGCGACGCGAGCTTCCTGCGCGGCGATCTGCGTGTTGATGGATGCACGCACCGCAAGATTGTCGGCCACCTCACGAAAGGCGGTCTGGATGGTCTTTTCGTAGTTGGCGATTTCGATACGCTGTTCGATCCAGGCAACCTTGAGCTCAGCTTTGTTGCGGCCGGCGGCGAAGATCGGCAGGGTGATCGAAGGCGCGAAACTCCACGTGCCCGAACCTTTTTTGAAAAGCCCGGACAACTCGGAACTCGCGGTGCCGCCAAACGCGGTGAGCTTGACCGAAGGGAAGAACGCGGCGCGAGCCACTCCGATGGCGGCGTTGGCGGCCTGCAGGGTGTGCTCGGCGGCGCGAATATCGGGACGACGCGTGAGCAGTTCGGACGGAAGCCCGGCAGGAAGATCTTCGATGAGGTGCTGCGTGGCCAGCGAACCCGCTGGCGGAAGGTCGGCTGGAAGCGGTGAACCGAGGAGCAGCACAAGCGCGTTCTCGGCTTGCAGATGCTGTTGCTCGAGCGCGGCGACATTGGCACGGTACGCTTCGCGTTGGGCCTCGGACGTGCGCAGATCGAGCTCAGATGCGACCCCGGCTTCGTAAGTCTGGCGGTTCAGCTCATAGGAGTGATTGGAGGCATCGAGCGTCTGGCGAGCGAGCGCGAGGCGTTCGTCGATGGCGAGAAACCCGAGGTATTGACGAGCGACGGCAGAGATCAGGCTGATGCGGGCACTGAGGCGCGCTTCATCGGTGGCGAGATATTGCTGCAGGACTTGGTCGCGCAAACTCGCCACGCGCCCGAAGAAATCGACTTCGTAAGACGGAATCTCGACGCCCATACTGTAGCTGCTGCTCGTGATTGCGTGACCCGTTGTGTTAAGATCACCCGGCGTCCGCTGACGTTTGCCGTCGGCGGTGGCGTTTGCGCTGGGAATGAGCGCGGTGCGCTCGATGTCGTAGAACGCGCGAACACGTTCGACGTTCAAGGCGGCGACCCGAAGATCACGGTTGTTTTCCAAGGCGAGCCGGATCAGTCGCTGGAGACGTGGATCACCGAAGAACTGTTCCCACGCGAGTTCATCGGCAGGCGTGGCGGACTCGGGCGCGGCATCGGTTTTGACGTCGTTTAACGGATACGCAGCTGCGACGGGCATGGCGGGCCGTTCATACTTCGGCGCGAGCGAACAGCCGGTCATGAGCGCGAGTCCGAGGAGGAGAATGGTGATTTTAAACATCGCGGGAATCCTCCGGAGGTTGAGTGGCGATCGGCTTCACGCGGAAGAGCTGGAGTACGGTCACGAAGAAAAGCGGAACGAAAATGATTCCAAGAGCGGTGGCCGTAATCGTGCCGCCGATGACTCCTGTGCCGATGGCGTTCTGGCTGCCGGAGCCGGCTCCCGAGGCCAGCGCAAGCGGCAAGACACCGAGTCCGAAGGCGAGCGATGTCATTAGGATTGGCCGTAGGCGCTGACGAGCCGCTTGAGCGGCGGCGTCAATCAGGCTCATGCCGTGATCGTAGTTCTCCTTTGCGAACTCGACAATGAGAATGGCGTTCTTGGCCGAAAGGCCAACGATCGTTAGCAGGCCCACTTGGAAATAAATGTCATTCGGCAGGCCGCGAGACCAGGCTGCGAGCAAGGTGCCGATCACGCCAAGCGGCACGATCATGATCACGGCGGCCGGGATCGCCCAGCTCTCGTAGAGGGCGGCGAGAGAGAGGAAAACGATCAACAGCGAAATGGAATAAAGCGCCGGACCTTGGGAGCCGGAGAGCCGCTCTTCATAGGAGAGACCGGCCCAGCGAAGGCCGATGCCCGATGGCAATTTTTTCGCGAGATCAGTCATGATCTGCATCGCCTCACCGGAACTCACGCCGGGAGCAGGCTCACCGGCGATGGCGACGGACGGGGTTCCGTCAAACCGCTCGAGCTTCGGCGAGCCGACGGTCCAGCGCGCCGTTGAAAAGCTGGAGAACGGGACCATCTCGCCCTGCGCGTTGCGTACGTACCACCGGTTGATGTCCTCGGGCAGCATGCGGAACGGCGCATCGGCTTGGAGGTAAACTTTCTTCACGCGGCCCTTGTCGATGAAGTCATTGACGTACGACGAACCCCAGGCGGCGGACAGCGTGCCGTTGATGTCGGCGAGAGAAATGCCGAGGGCGGACGCTTTTTCCTGATCGACGTCGAGTTTAAACTGAGGGTTGTCGTCGAGGCCATTGGGCCGGACGCCGCGGAGCTTCGGGTTCGCGGCCGCGAGGCCCAGCAGCTGATTGCGTGCCTGCATGAGCGCATCGTGGCCGAGAGAGGCGTTGTCGGTCAGACGCATGTCGAAGCCGCTGGCGGTGCCGAGCTCGAGCACCGCAGGCGGTGCGAATGCGAACGCAAACGCATCTTTGAACTGAGCAAACTTGGCCATGGCGCGGCCCTGAATCGCTTTCACCTTCTGGTCGGGCCGCGAGCGGTGTTCCCAATCTTTCAGGCGGACAAAAGCGAAAGCCTGGTTCTGACCGAAACCGGAGAAACTGAAACCGGTGACGCCGAACATGCCCTCCACGTTCTCCGCTTCATCAACGAGGAAATGATGCTCTATTTTTTTGAGCACTTCGAGTGTCTGCTCCGTAGTCGAACCGGGCGGGAGCTGAGCTTGGGAGAACAGAATGCCCTGATCCTCCTCCGGCAGGAATCCGGTGGGGATGCGCTTGAACAGGAACACCAGCCCGCCGCCGATGAGGACATAAATAATGAGCGCGCGAAATTTTCGGCCGATCGTGCCGCGCACGAGACTCGCGTAGCGCCCGGCGT
>DAITQE010000420.1:0-4267 GCA_036833235.1 Opitutus sp. | reverse complement strand
GCAAGCTCGCGGCCTACCACGTAACGGATTGCGCCATCAAAACGAAAGACCGTGGCTCTGCCTCTCAGCTGAAAACTAGTTCTTCACCAGCGTGCCGATCTGCTCTCCGAACACTGCGCGGCGGATCGCGTGCTCGTCGCCCAGATCGAACACCAGAATGGGCACGTTGTTGTCCAGGCAGAGAGAGAATGCCGTTGAGTCCATGATGTTCAGCCGCTGCTTGAGCGCATCGATGAACGTGATGCGATCGTACTTCACGGCATCTGGAAACTTCTTCGGGTCCTTGTCGTAAATGCCATCGACCTTGGTCGCCTTCATGATGATGTCTGCATGCATCTCGGACGCGCGAAGAGCGGCGGTCGTATCCGTGGTAAAGTAAGGGTTTCCAGTGCCGGCGACGAAGATCACGACGCGGCCTTTCTCGAGATGGCGCATCGCGCGGCGAAGGATGAACGGCTCCGCGATTTGATTCATCGGGATCGCACTTTGCAGCCGAGTCGTGACGCCCATTTTCTCGAGACAGTCGCGAATCGCGAGGCCGTTAATAACGGTTGCCAGCATCCCCATGTAATCGCCGGTCGTGCGATCCACGCCGTGGACGGCTCCGTTTAGCCCGCGGAAAATATTCCCACCGCCGATTACGACGCAGATCTCCACACCGAGCTCGTTGATCTCTTTCACCTGCTGACAGACTTTTTCCAGCGTGGCGGCGTCAATCGGATCGCCGGTCTTGCCGCCACGCAGCACTTCGCCGCTCAATTTGAGGACGATACGTTGGTATTTGACGCGAGAATCCGTTGGCGGCTTTTCGTACATGTCCGACAGGAAACGGGACGGCAAAAACGGCGTCAATCCCGCGATGAATGGGTTGTTACGGTTTACTTGATTCCCGTCCGTGTGTCGGTGGTGACGATGTAGCGCTGGAACAAGCGGAACAGGGTGACAACCGGAAGCGTGACTATCACGGCGCAGGCGAGAATCTGCCCCCATTGCACGGGCGGCGCGCTGAAGAGACCCGCCAGACTAAGCTGCACGGTGCGCGTTTCTTCGCGGGTGCTAATCATCAGCGGCCACAGAAAATCACCCCAATGGGCGAGCACATCGAGCAGCACAACGGTCGCAAGTGCAGGGCGAATCGAAGGTAGTGCGAGGTACCAGAATTGGCGCCAGGCCGACGCGCCATCGATGGCAGCGGCTTCTTCGAGCTCAACGGGCAGTGCGAGGAAATGCTGACGCAGGAAATAGATGTTAAAGGCCTTGGCAAAGAATGGCACTGTCAGCCCCGCCATCGCGTTGCCGAAGCTGCCTGTGAGTCCGAGATCGCGCGCGGTAAAAAACATCGGCACGGCGAGCACTTCCACCGGCAGGATGATCAAAATCACCATTGCACCGAAGAGCACATCGCGTCCGCGGAACTGCAGTCGCGCAAACGCGTACGCCGCCATCGCGTTCACGAGCAGCCCCACGCCCGCGATGAGCGTCACCTGCAGCGTGGAGGTTATCAACGCCGGACCAATCCCGGCGTGCCTCCATCCTTCGGCGTAATTGCGGAGAGTCCAGCCCGACAGTGTCAGCCAGTTGGCGAGCGTGTGATGGAAGATCCGCGATTCCTCCCGGAACGAGGCGAGCACCATCCAAATTAGTGGAGCGAGAAACAGGATCGCCGCCGCGAAGCTCGCCATCCACGCCAACGCGTGCTTTCGACGGACGACAGTGAGTGTTCGTTTACGCGTGGAAATGCCGCCAAACGCAGGCGGTGACGGTTTTTCGTGAGCGCCGTTCATGCGCGCTCCTCTTTGGACGAACGCCGCTGCAGGATGGTGAGCAGGCCGACTAGAATCAGGAACAGGAACGTGGCCGCGCACGCCCGGCCGAGGTCCTGACTCGAAAACGTCATGTCGTAAATCGATTGGACGACCGAGAGCGTGGAGTTCCCCGGTCCGCCTCGGGTCATCAAATACGGCTGCACGAAAACCCGAAACGCCAGGATGGTCGTCACGGTCACGACGAAAACGATCGTGTTGCGCATCCCTGGAATCACTACGTGGAACACGCGTTGAACGGCGCTGGCTCCATCAATCCGCGCCGCATCGAGCAGCTCGCGCGACACGTCCTGAAGGCCCGCGACGAAGACCAGCATTTGAAATCCGACGCCTTGCCACACGGACATGGCGGCGAGGGCCGGCAACGCGAGATAAGGATTCCCCAGCCACGCCTGCGGTGGCAGCCCAAGCCATCCAATCATTGCGTTGATCAAACCAGTCTCGGTGCCTTGCGCCGGTTGGTAGAGCATTGTCCAGAGGACGGCGAGGACGGGCATCGACACGATGACCGGCACGAAGAACACCGCGCGAAGCCAGCGCCACGGCTCCTCCGGCCGATTCACCCAAAGCGCGAGCAGGAACGCGATGACCGTTTGGACTGGCACCACCATGAGCGCGAAGAGGGCTGTATTCGCGAACGCGCGACGGAAGCGCGGATCGATGAGCAGATCGGAATAATTGCGCCAACCGACCCAGCGGCTTTGCTCCGGCATGAGCAGATCAGCGTTGGTAAAACTCCACCAAGCGCCCCGCATGATCGGCCACACCACGAAAATGCTTAGCAGCACCAGCGCCGGCGCGAGAAAACTCCAAGCCGTCCAGCCTCCAGCTTTTTTGCGGGTGGGTTGTGTCATGGTCTCGTCTCGATCGCGAGAGCACGGCGGTCAATCACCGACTGGATTTCTTCTTCCGCGACGTGAAGTCGTGGCGCCACGGGCGCGCCACGCGCGATGTCGCGCAGCGCGGCGGCGAACCGTTGCGTGATCGTCGCGTAGAACGGCGTTCGCGGACGGGCTCGGGCGAATTGCTCCAGTTGCTCGCGAAACAGCTGGTAGGGTGGATGCTCGTATTCTGGAAACGACGCGAAAGCGGATCGTCGCGAAGGGATGGCTCCGTTAGCGCGAACGATCGGCACGATGCCGTGCTGAACGTCCGTCACCCATTTGATCCAGCGCGCAGCGAGTTCAGGATCCTTCGCTTCGCTGGAAATGCCCCAGCACCAGCTGCCGCACGGAGCGACGGGTTTAGCGCCCATGCGCGGCAATGGCATCACGCCCAGGCGGTCTCCTTTTTTTGCCACGTGGGAGCGGGCCATCCAGTGGCCGGTCCAATCCATTGCCACCCGACCGCTGCCGAAAGGATCGGGGTCGACGGGATCGGTCGCAGCGTACCCAAGCCGGAAAACTTTTTGCCACGCCGTGAGACTCTGGACGTTAGCCGGTGCATCAAGGACGCCGCGGACAACACGTCCGTCCTCCGACACGAGCCGACCTCCGCCCGACCAGATCAACGGACTGAAGGCATAGGTGTACCATTCGTCGGCGCTTTCATTCATGTGCATCGCGACCGGCTCGATCCCGGCCGCATGGAGCCGCTTGCACGCCGACATGAAATCGCTCCACGTCCATGCGCTGCCGGGCGGCGGAGGTTTTACGCCAGCCTGACTCAGCAGCGTGCGATCATAGTAAAGTACAACGGCAGATTCGAAAGCGCCGAGCGCGTAAAGGTGTCCGTCAATCGTGCCTTGTTCGAGAATGGTCGGTAGAAAATCGTCGAGTTCCGCCGGGCGGAACCAGCGATCGAGGGGTGCCAGTAAATCAGCGTCGACGTAGCGTGCAACCAGCGGACCGTCGAGGTCGAGAGCGTCAGGCAGATCGCGCGCGGCCGCGGCAATGGCGATCTTTTCGGTGTATTGGAAATCTGGAAAAAACGTAATTTTGGCCCGGATATTCTCATTCGCATGAGCGGCGTTGAAAGCCGCGACGATGTCGTGCATCGCCTGGTTTTCCACCTCCCGACCTTGGTGGCACCACACGCGAATGATGCGCGCGGCCGAAGGTTCGGTTGAATCGCGGCATCCCGGCAGGACGGCTAGGCTCAACGCCATCAAAGCGAGGAGGGTAATAGTCTGGAATGGGCGGGATAAATTCATGATTGAGGGGAAAAACCGGTCTGCAGCGGCGCGGAGAGTTAGGGCTTTTCGAAATCAACTGACCCACGCTTCGGCGCGCTGTTCGCGATTGGGCCACGTTGACCCGTTACACGAGGTTTGATCGATCATAGCTATGAGCGTGAGCGAGTGGTTAAAAACCCAGCGATTTACGGATTGAACTGTAGGTTGCGTGCTCGCCGCGCTACGTCCGCGTCGCAGACCCGTAGGGCGGCGAGCACGCTACCTACACCAATGCGGTCGTTGTTCCGCTGACGAACACACGGTGATCGAA
>DAITQE010000419.1:0-4271 GCA_036833235.1 Opitutus sp. | reverse complement strand
GTTCTGCCCGGCCTGAATGAGCGCCATTCCGACCTGCTGCGGTTCGCGGAAAGTTACCGGAAATTTTTCGCAGATCGAATTGGAATGAAGATGCGCGGATTTTCTCCCGCCGTCATTGCGGCGTTCTCCGCGTACAAATGGCCGGGTAATCTTCGCGAGCTGCGCAATGTAATCGAGCGAGCGGTTATCCTCTCTCCGGGCGAAACCATCGAATTAGCCGATCTCCCGGAGGAGTTCGGCGGGCCCGTGAGTCCCGTCGTCGCGGTGGGCGCTCGGGTGACATTGGACGTGCTGGAAGCGGAACACATTCGGCGAATTCTCGCCACGTCGCGGAACTTGGATGAAGCGGCGCGCACACTTGGCATTGACCCCGCGACACTTTATCGGAAGCGCCAGAAGTTGGGATTGCTCTAGCCTAGATCGTCATCGTTTTCGCGCTGGCGCCATTTCGCTCCGACGCAAGGGCGCTTAATTTTTCGTCATGCTTCGAACTCGTCTTTACCTTGGGCTGTTGCCGCTGCTGCTGCTGCTCATCGGGACCGGAGGATATGCGATTTACGTCACGCGTGAATTGGCGGGATCGCTGCAGCGGGACCTCGTCGGGAATTATCGGGATATTCTGGCCTGCCAGCAGATGCGTTCGTCCGTTCGTCTGATGGCTTCAGCGTTGTCGCTTCGACGGAGCAGCAATCCGCTCGGCGCCGAGCAGGCGTTCGAGGAAAATCGTTCTGCTTTTGTCCGCGAATTGATGGAGCAATCCGCATCCTCGGCTGGCACGCCGCGGGCGACGCTCGTGCAGACGTTGGACGACGCGTTCGAAAATTTGATGGAGGAAGGGCGTGCAATTCTCGAGGGCGACGCATCGCTGCAACGAATGCAGCGAAACGAAGCGGCGCTCTTTCGAGTGCTGGCGGCGATCGAAGATCTAAACCGGCGCGATTTTGCGGCGGCCCAGCAAACGGCGTTGCGGGCGAGCCGCATGGAGGCAACGACCGAGCGCGTTCTGCTCACGGCCATTCTCGGCGCGCTCGTGCTTTCGCTGCTGCTCGCATGGCGGCTGGCCTCCTCGCTGTTGACGCCGATCAAAGCGCTAACGGCGTCCGCCGTGGCCGTGGGCGAGGGCGATCTCGACCGCAATGTTCCGGCTTTGTCCCGCGACGAGCTCGGCGCATTGGCGAGGTCATTCAATCAGATGGCGGCGAAGCTGCGGAGTTATCGGGAAGCGACCGCCGCAAAGGTGCTGCGCACGCAGCGAACGATGGAAGCCACGCTGACGTCTGCGCCTGATCCTGTGTTCGTGATCGGGCGCGACGGCACGCACGAGGTCCGCAACCCGGCCGCCGAGCAACTCGCGCGTTCGCCAGATTTCGCCAAGGGCTTTCCACCGGGCCTGTCGGAGCCGTTGAATCGCGTGCTCACGAGCGGTGAGCATTATTTGCCGACGGATTACAGCCGGGTCGTTACGCTCCGCGTGGGACGGGAAGATCGACATTATTTGCCGCGAATTCTCGCGATCGGAGATGCACTGACGGAATTCCAAGGCGCGGCGGTGGGGCTGCAAGACGTCACCAAATTCCGGTTACTCGATGATGCGAAGACGAATCTCGTCGGCACTGTCAGCCATGAATTGAAGACGCCACTCACGAGTCTGCGCATGGCGGTTTACCTGTTGCTCGAGAAAAGTATTGGAACCATCTCGACTCAGCAGCGGGAACTGCTCGAAGGAGCGCGGGACGATGCCGACCGGCTGCTGCGGATCTTGGACAGCTTGCTCGATCTTGCGCGGCTTGAGGCGGGCGCGTCCACGCTCGATCGCCGGGAGGTCGAAGTAAAATCGCTCATCGATGAAATCGCGGGAGAGGCATGCGCTTTTGTGGAAGCCGCGGGTCAGACACTGGTCGTTAACTGCGAAGCCCTCGTGGAGACGGTGAAAGTTGAGGTCGACACGGGCCGGCTGCGGCACGTGTTTATCAACCTCCTCACCAATGCGTCGAAATACTCCGAACCTGGCGCGACGATCTATTTGAGCGCGGCGGACGCTTCGCCGGGTTTCATCCGATTCGCTGTGCGGGACGAAGGCGCGGGGATTCCGTCCGAGTCGCTCTCGCATGTGTTCGACCGATTTTATCGGGTGCCGGATCAAACGAAGAAAGGCGTTGGCCTGGGTTTGGCCATCGCGCGTGAGATCGTGGTCGCGCATGGGGGCACGATCGCCTGCACGAGCGAAGTTGGGAAAGGGACGGAGTTCTTCTTTCTCATCCCGCGCTGAAGTCGCGCTGGTCATGCACGTTGCGAACCGGGAAAAATTTCCCGCGCAGTCTGCACGAAAATGCGATCTCGGGACAATGAAAGTGAACCACCGCGCATTTTTCTGGTCCTTTGTTCTCAGTGGGTTAATGAATATTACCCGCTGCTGGCATACGCTATGTTAGAGGTGGAGCAGGGCGAATCGGCTTTGCTCGACTTTGCCAGCGTCACCTAACCTCAACTCTAAATTACCATGAAGAACGCCTCTGATACCAAAGCGGAAACCCCCGAAGAAATCGTTGAACACATCGGACGCCTGATGGCTGAAGCGGAGTCCCTTTTGGTCGGTCCGGTGGCGGAGCGCGCCGGGGAGAAGATGGATGAACTCCGTTCGCGTTTCGCGAGCCTGCAGGCGAAAGCCGCAGATGTTTACACCGATGCCCGCCATCGTGTGGTGGCTGGGGCCAAAGCCACCGATGAAACGATCCGCACTCATCCTTACGAGTCATTGGCAGTTGCGCTCGGCGTAGGAGTTCTGCTGGGCGCGTTGATTCGCCGTAGCAACAGCTGAGGGCCCGTCCACCATGGACGTCGGGGCTCCCGTTTCCGGTGGGCTGCTTAGCTCTTTGCGCGGTCTGATCGACAGCTTTCTTGGGTCGGCTCAAAGCAGACTCGAGTTGCTGGCGGTCGAGTTGCACGAGGAAAAATTCCGCCTGATTCAGATCTTTATCTGGATCAGTGCGGCGGTGTTCTCCGCGATGCTGGCGATTACGTTTATCAGCGTGGCGATCGTGTATTTTTTTTGGGAGAGCGCTCGTTTGCAGGTTCTGTGCGGGTTCGCCGTTTTCTACTTGGGCGCATTCCTATTTATCGCGCGCAATTTCCGCCGTTTCATCGCGCGTCAGCCGAAGCCGTTCGAGAGCACCTTGGCGGAGCTTAAGAACGATCGCGCATGTATCCGTCCCGAGAACTGACCGCGCTCGCTCGGCGCAAAGACGCGCTCTGCCACCGGATCGCCGCATCCCGTTCGGAGTGTGTCGCGTTCGCGGCGGATGCCGCCCGGCCAATTGCGTTGATCGATCGCGCACTCGTGCAATGGCGAAAAATTTCGCCGTTGGTGAAGTTCGCCGCACTTCCGTTGGGTTTACTGTTCCGCCGTCGCCTGATGCCGGCCAAGGGCGGTTTTTTCCGCAAAATTCTCCGCTGGGCGCCGGTGGTGCTCAGTGCCGCGCGAATGTTTAAGGCCCCGCGCGGTTGAGCGGTTACGCTGCTCCGTCAGCCCGTGCGAAAACGATTCGCCTTCGAGCCGGCCATGCGTGTGATGCGCGACGCTCTCGCCCTCACTCCATGACCTCTCCCTTGTCGCCGGAACCCTCCCGTTGGGAGACCCTCAGCCACACGTCTTTGGCCAAGACGCGTATCTTCACTCTCCGCAGCACCCGCTTCCGCCACCCTGGCAGGAACACGGAGCGCGACTTTGTGGTGATCGATGCACCCGATTGGGTGAACGTCATCGCCGTTACTCCCGATCATCGGATGGTTTTGGTGCAGCAGTTTCGTTTCGGGATCGATGCATTTTCCCTCGAGATACCTGGTGGCGTGATGGAAGCCGGTGAGGAGCCGCTGGCAGCGGGAGTTCGGGAGTTGTGCGAAGAAACGGGATACACCGCCAGCCCGGCGCGAGTGTTGGGCAGTGTGCATCCGAATCCGGCGATGCAAAGTAACCGCTGTCATTTCATCTGGATGGATCAAGCCCAGCTGACGACGCCGCTCGCGTGGGATGCCGATGAGGAAATACAGGTAATCACGCTGCCCGTTGAGGAGGTCTATCATCTTGCTCATCGGGGCGCGATTACCCACGGCTTGGTGTTGAACGCGCTGTTACTGTTTGAACCCGTCTGGCAGGAGATGCGGCGCAGCCGCGCTCTTTAGCCGCAAGTCTCGACTGCATGATCCGGCTGCGGAGCCATGGTCCTTCGTTTTGATGGCGCAATCCGTTACGTGGTAGGCCGCGAGCTTGCGCG
>DAITQE010000418.1:0-4272 GCA_036833235.1 Opitutus sp. | reverse complement strand
ACACGATCGCGTTGATGATGACGCCCCTGGTCCTCGAACTCGCGCTTTCGTTACGGCGAAATCCCGTTCCCTACTTGGTCGCGCTCGTCACTGCAGCGAATGTCGGCTCCGTCGCAACAATCACCGGGAATCCGCAGAACATGCTGGTCGGGCTATCGTCGAAAATCCCGTTTGTAGAATTCACCCGCGAGCTGGCACCGATAGCGCTTGGGGGCACGATCCTCATTTGGGGGGTGATCGTTTTAGTTTACCGCAGCGAGTTTCGAACGGAACAGCTGCGAGATGATCCGAGAGTGCCCGGCGAGGAAGATCGACCGCTTCTGGTCAAGGCGATGATCGCGACCGCGCTCATGCTGTCGGCGTTGATCGCCGGTGCGCCGATCCCCCTGGCCGCGCTCGTGGCCGCTGCGTTGCTGCTGATCACGCGACGTCACCTGCCGGAGCGCGTGTTTGAAGAAATCGATTGGGGCCTGCTGGTCTTCTTCGCTTCGCTGTTTGTGATCACCGGTGCGATCGAAACGAGCGGTTTGGGCGCTGATCTATTTGCGTGGATGCGACCTTGGGCAGATGGCGGGCCGGCAAAGCTAACGCTTGTTTCGGTGGCGCTCAGCAATCTTGTTTCAAACGTTCCCGCCGTGATGCTGTTCCGACCGGTTGTTCCAACATTATCAGATCCCCACCACGCCTGGCTGACATTGGCCATGGCGACGACGTTGGCGGGAAATCTCACTCTCCTAGGCTCTGTGGCGAATTTGATCGTCGCAGAAATCGCAAGAAAGCGCGGCGTACACCTTACATTCGGCGAGTATATGAAAGCCGGGACACCGATTGCCGTCCTGACGTTATTACTTGGAATCGCATGGCTCCGCTGAATGGCGGTCATGTCCAGAGGGCCGGACGACTTTCCCAAGATTTCCCCTCCGCTCGCGTGACGAGTGTTCGTAAAGATTCCGTCTCAGTGGAGTAACGAACACTTCTGCCTCTTTTTTGCCTTTAACTCTGCCAATTCGTTGCCGATATAAGTGCCTGTGAAAACGGGTTTCTCCAGCGACTCGTCGGTACGCGGCGCCTCTGCATCCAAACACGACGCGGCCTTCAGCCTACCCGAGGTGATGGTTGCCATGGTGGTCATCTCTTTGGTGTGCCTTTCGGTTTTTTCCGGTATGTACCTGATTTCACGCCTGGCGCTGAACAACGCTGTCCGAAGCGAAGGCTTTCGACTAATGCAGGCCGAAGCAGAGCATCTCACCTCGCTCGACTACTTCAGTCTCGACGCTTCGCCCGATGAGTTGATCACCAGCTGCGTCACCACCTCGTTCCGCCCTAGCCGCGAGGCTCAGTTCGACTATCCATCCGACGCCGCGGGCCGCGTGACTTACACCCGTCGGGTGGTAAACGTGGCCTCGACCGGCACAAGCAAAACCCTGCGGGTTGAGGTCCAATGGACCTGGCAGTCGAAGACCAACCTCATTTCGGTTCCGATTTTGCGCTACCAATAGCCGATGCTCTCGCCGCCCTCCTCTCCCCGCGAATGAAAGCCCGTCCGGCTTCACCCTTCGCTTCGCCCCTCCGCCGCCGCCCGTCCTCCGGGATCTCTCGGGTGCACGGCTTCACGTTGCTCGAGGTTCTCGTCGCGACGGCTGTTCTTGCGGTCGTGATGACCATCGTGCTGGTCTCCTATATTTCCGTTCTAAAACGAGCTTACCACACTGAAGGCGTGCTCGATGGAGCCAGGGAACTCCGCTATGCGTCCGACATGATCTCGCAAGCGGTCCGCAGTGCCTCGCTTACTCCGATTGTTCGCAGCGGGGGGTTGGAACTAGTCGTCGCGCCGGAGGATCTGGGCTTCGCCGTCGTAGAAGAAACGACCTGGATCGATCCGCTGCACAACGTGCAAGGCAGCAAAGCCAATCAGCGAGTGCTCAAAGTGTCGAATATCACGCCGGCTGCAGCGGCAACGTCAATCTTCGCGAGCGATGCCCGGCCGGCGGTGGGAGTGGACGCGCTCGATATTCCTACCTACTTCAAGTCTGCCAGCGCGCTGGCCAACGTTGATTTGAACGACGTTTTTTCGGTGGGAGATGCGCTCTTCATCCCGGCGACCAGCTATGGCGGCCCGACGACGGGAATCATCAACAGCATTAGCAACAATCCCGGAAGCAAGACGATCACCCTGACCAACGATTTGGGTGTGGACGTGCCGAACGGCACGAAGATCCAGGCGTCATCCGGTCGCCGTATCATGTTTGCCATCACAAGTGGGGGTGATCTTTGCTACTATCCGGATTACCGGGATCTGGCGAAATTCAGCGTGCTGGCCCGCGATATCGATCCATCGCCGCGTTCGGCGCCGGCGGTGGCCAGCAGCCCGGATACGGTGCCGTTTTCGATTTTGGGCCGCTATGTCACGTTGAATCTGCAAAAACTGCCTCGCGGCACCACGGCGGGGCGCACCGTGCAAGGCGTGCAGACGACGGTTTTTGCGCGGTCAGACCCGCTGATCCCATAAAGCTCATGAGCACGAAGAACGTTTGGATGTCGGCTCGGCCCACGGAGGCGAAAATGCAAAGCGAGAGAGGCAGTGCTCTGCTCGTCGTTCTCATTCTCGCGGTCGGCATGGGAATCGCCTTGGCTGCGGTTTTATCGTACACGAACCACGCGGCAAAATTGGAGAAACGAAGCAATCTGCGCCTGGAGTCCACGTACGCCGCCGAGTACGCGTTTGAAAATGCGTTCCAGCAGCTGAAGACGCTCATCGCAAAGTACAACCTGCCCAACATTGCGCAGACTACAGCCGTGACAAACCTCACGACCGCCCCGATCGATGTCTTCCCAAGCTCCAGCGGCTACACATGGAAGAGCTACCTCACGGTCCCGGTGGAAGACGGCATCGTGAAAGAGAAGCACGATCCGCAGCGACCTCCTTTCAAGTATCTTACGGTCGCGGAATTTGAACGATCTAATCCCGCCATGGGTCCACCTGTCCGTCTGTTTTTCCAACGTGAGTGGGTCTACATCGAGAAAAACTTGTTTGAATACGCGATTTTTTACAACAACGACCTGGAGCTGTTCCCCGGCGCAACGTTTGTTGTCGGCGGCCGCGTGCACTCCAACGGGAAAATCTTCACCGGCACATCTGCCAGCATCACCTTTACAGATTATGTGAGCTACGTGAACGGCATCAGCAACGGGTACAGTCCTTTGGATCCGCGCGCCCCTGGTAGTCCAGGAAACAACATTACGTACGCGAAGGATTCCGTGATGACGACGCGCGAGGATCCTCCAGGAGCGATCACCGCAGATCCGACAGACTCAAATTACAATAACGATGGACCGCGGGAGTTGATCGAAATCCCGAGAACCTCACAGACCGACGCCAACGCGGACGACCGGCTTTACAACAAGGCTGGAGTAAAAGTCTTGGTGAACTCAACCAATTCCACTGTGACGACAGACAACGGCATCTCCGTGCCGGCCAACGGCCGGGTTTACGTGACCAAAGACGGTACGATCATTCCGCCAACCGACCCGCTCGCCGTGTATCTCGATGCGATGTTATCGGACGGCACGATCAAAGACTACCGAGAAAACGCCACGGTTACCACGACTGATCTCGATGTCAGCAAGTTGACGGCAGGTTATAACGAAGGTGGCTTGCCAGCGACGATACCGGACAGTGCCACCTGGCCCAATAACAACACTGTCCCGGCGGCGCTGAAAAATAAGCCAATTCCGGCGACGATGCGCGGCGCTGTTTTTTGGAATAGCATTGTTTATGTCGCCGACGTGACCAACACTCCGGGTCACCGCACGGGGGTTAAGATCGTCAACGGCTCGTTCCTCCCAAATGAAGGATTGACGATCGTAAGCGACAACGCGGCGTATGTTGTTGGTGACTACAATACGGGTGGTACGCCGCCCGTCGATAGCACGTCGAATTCGGGGTCAGCGAGCAACCATGTGCTCGGCTACACGGTGCAGCCGGCTGCGATTATCGCGGACGCCGTCACCGCCGTATCCGCGAACTGGACGAGCAAAAATTATAACAATGCCTCCTCCTTGAGCTCCCGCACACCCGTCAATACCACACTTAACACGGCTCTGATCTCCGGTATGGTTGCCTCCGATGGCAGTGCCTATAGCGGCGGCGTCGAAAATTACATCCGCTTGCTTGAAAACTGGAGCGGCGGCGGGCGCCTTACCTACTACGGATCGATTATTAATCTCTATGCGAGCAAGCAGTCCACGGCGCATTGGCAAAACACCGGTATC
>DAITQE010000417.1:0-4277 GCA_036833235.1 Opitutus sp. | reverse complement strand
CCTTTACCCAGCTCCATCCGTTGCTCAAAGCGTACGGAAATCTCCTGACCGCGGCCGATGCCGGTGCTATCACACCCGCGATGATCGCGACGACGCGCGCTGCCCAGGCGGATGCGTCGCTGGATTATTTGCTTAACGAAATTCCCAAGGCGATTCGCGATACGCTCGAAGGCGTGAAGCGCACCACGAAAATTGTCCAGGCGATGAAAACGTTCTCGCACCCCGGTAGCGCAGAGCGAATTCCGGTGAAGCTGCGCGACGCCATCGAGAGCACGCTCACCATCAGCCGCTGCGAATGGCGCCATCTCGCCGATGTGGTCACCGAGTTCGATCCGGAGTTGCCCGCTGTTCCGGTCTTTGCGGCTGAGTTCAACCAGGCGCTGCTGAATCTCATCGTCAATGCAGCCCACGCGATTGCCGCCGCTTTGGGTGCCGCGAATCGGGATAAAGGCATCATCACGATCAGCACCCGTCGCGTCGGAACGTCAGCGGAAATCCGTGTGCGTGATACAGGCACCGGAATTCCCGAGGCTGTGCAGCCTCGCATCTTCGACCCATTCTTCACGACCAAACCGCCCGGTAAAGGCACAGGCCAGGGCTTGGGAATTGCCCGCTCGGTCATCGCGGACCAGCACGGCGGTTCGCTGGAGTTCGAAACCGTCGTCGGGCAGGGAACCGTTTTTATCATCCGCGTGCCGTTGCATCCTGATTCCGCACAGAACGCCGCCAGCGCGGAAAGCAAAGCGGCATAAGCCTGTCGAGGTTCGCTGCGACTCCGCTCGCGGCGAGTTTCCGGCAGAACCTGACCAGACTGTGTGAAAACAGAACTGCTCGCCTCAGCGAGTCCGTGTAGGTGGCGCGCTTGCCGCGCAACTCATTGAAGGCGACCAAACGTTGCGCGGCAAGCGCGCCACCTACCTCAGCATGTCGCGGAATACTGCGTCAAAGTTGTGACAACCTTTTGACACCACTTCGTAACGATCGCGCCGAAGCAGCCCCACCTCGCGACTGCGCCTAGTCGCTCAGCGCGAGGACTTGTTCCAAACACCTGTTCGCCATCTATCAGCATGATTCTAAACTTTCGCCATCACGTACGCGCGCTTAGCACGTGTGCCGTTCTCGCCACTGCCGCGTACTCGGCTTCGGCCGCCGTCACCTGGAAAAACGTCCAGTTCGGCGGTTTCCTCAGCCAGGGCTACCTGAACAGCACGAATAACAACTACCCCGTCGACACCAAAGACGGCACGTTCGATTTCCGTGAAGAGGCAGTCAACGCCTCGGCGACGTTCGGCACACACCTGCGGGTCAGCGCGCAGATTTTCGCCGAGAAGCTCGGCAAATATGGTGACGACAAGCCGATCCTCGACTGGGCGATCATCGACTACAATTTCCGCCCGGAGTTCGGCGTGCAAGTCGGCCGGCTCAAATATCCCCGCGGCCTCTACTCTGACGTGCTCGATCTCGACATGGTTCGCCCCTTCATTCTCCTGCCCCAGTCGAACTACGACGGACGTTTGCGCGATTATCAGGCCTCCTTCGACGGCGCCAAAATCTACGGGTCGGTGAGCGTTGGTCAGAACAGTTTCGACTACAAAGTATTCTACGGGGACATCCCGATGAAAACCGACTCGGGGCTCGCCGACTATTTCAACACCTCGTCGCTCTTCAAAAATCCTCCCGGCGCGAGCAGCCTCGGTATCGATTCGGTGCGCGGCGCCGCGTTGATCTGGAATACACCTGTTCCCGGCCTGCGGTTCGGGTTGTACTATTCCTCGCTCTCCCACCTCATCGCGGTCGGCCCCTTCCAAGCGATCCCCACGTTCAGCTCGAGCATCGATTTGGAAGTCGAATACAAAGGCGTCTCCGCTGAATACACACGTGGACCGTGGACGTTTGCCGGCGAGTATTTGCTGAATAACGGTGACTCACTCGTCAACCTGCCCGCCGAACTACATATGCCACCCTCGGCCGGTACGTTTCGGTTCCGGAGCTACTACGTTTCCATCGCCCGCCATTTGGGCGACAAGTTCGAACTCGGCACCTACTACAGCGTCACGAGCAATGACTACCCCTTTGCTGGGGACCCCGCCTCCGACAAGGACCGACGCGATTGGACCTCCGCCGTGCGCTACGACCTTAACGACCACGTGCTGTTCAAGCTCGAGGTCCACGTGATCAATGGCACCCGTGACATCACCAACGTGCCAGAAATCTCGAATCCCGCCTCATCCCTCAAGGACTCGATGTTGCTCTTCGCCGCGAAGACCACGCTTAGCTTTTGATTTAACGAGCACCGTCACCATGAAAAAACTACTCGTTAAATCCCTCACTGCCGCGCTATTCGCCGCGACGGCTCTCTCGCTCTCCGCCGAACCAGCCCTGTTGGGCAACAAATCGCTGAGCGGACAAACCCTCGACGGCCAATCCGCCAAAGCCGTTCTGATGGGCAAAAAGGTCGCGATCGGCGACACGCGTGTCATCATCGTGATCGCCAAAACCGGCGCGGCCCAGGAGGCGTTCCTCCAGTCTCATGTCGGCATGACGACCAGCCAGTTCCAAAATCACTGGCGACGTCTCTTCATGACCGGCGGCGGCACCGCGCCCAAGGTCGTCGCGACCGAAGCCGATGCCCTCAAGCTCGCCGCCGAAACACCCGGCGCGGTCGTCGCAGCGGATTCCGCTTCTGCCGGCGATCTCGCTGTCCTCACGAAATAAATCCTGCCGTCCAGCGCCAACTCAGCCCCCACACCCACTTCACCACCATGAGCCTTTTTCGTTCCACTCGTACTTTCAGCTTTCGTCAAACGGTGCTGGCGATCACCGCGTGCGTCGTCCTCGTGGCGGTTGGCGTGGGGGTGCTGGCTGTCGTTTCTGACGGATACACCCGTAAAGGTGGTCAACAGACGAAGACCTTAACCAGTCAGTTCCTGCCCGGCCTCGTCAGTCTCGCGCGTCTCCAGCAATCGGCGCTCAATCTCAAGAGCATCACCTTGCAGTTCGCGCTCGCCAAGGACGAGGCCGGCATGAACACCCAGAAGCAGGCGTTCCAAACGGAAATCCAGCAGGTCTCACGCAGCCTCGATGAACTCAAAGCTCTCGCAAGCGACACACAGAGCACTGGTCTTATCCTCGGTTTGGGCGAAGCCGTATCCGCCTACAGGACAGTCGCGGAAAAGTTTCAAACCGAGCTGCGTGGCGGCGATTTTGAGAAAGCCATGGCAACGCTCGACCAGCAAGTCGCCCCATCCCAATTGAAGATCGAGAGCGCGCTCAAAGCGCTCAGCGAACAATATTTTTCACTGTCGCAGGGCGCTGGCGCCGCAACGAGCGAACTCATGGCGAAGACTAAACGCTTCGGCATCGTTGGCTCCTCCATTCTTGGCGGTCTCACCGTTCTCTGCCTCGTCGTCACCATCGCGTCGACCCGCGCCATCGCCCGGCGGCTCCGCGAAACCAATCACGCACTCAGCGCTTCCACGAGCATCGTGCAGGACAACGCTTCCCTCGTCGCCGGCTCCAGCCACGCACTCGCCGACGGTTCCAGTTCGCAAGCGGCCTCCCTCGAGGAGACCAGCGCCTCGCTCGAAGAGCTGAGCAGCATGACCAAGCGTAATGCCGAGAGCGCGCAACAAGCCAAGGAATCCGCCAGCCAGGCACGCATCTCGGCTGACGCTGGCGCCGGACACATGCACGCCATGGCCACCGCCATGAGCGCCATCAAAGCCTCCTCCGACGACATCGCGAAAATCATCAAGACGATCGACGAGATTGCCTTTCAAACCAACATCCTCGCGCTCAACGCCGCGGTCGAGGCCGCCCGCGCTGGCGAAGCAGGCATGGGTTTCGCCGTAGTCGCCGAAGAAGTCCGCGCCCTCGCGCAGCGCTCCGCCACCGCCGCCAAGGAGACCGCCAACAAGATCGAGGACTCCGTCGCCAAGAGCCAGCAAGGCGCGCAGATCTCCGCCGAGGTCGCGAGCAGCTTCGAGACGATCCAGCAACAGATCCGCAGTCTCGATACGCTCGTCGGCGAGATTGCCACCGCTTCGCACGAACAGACCCAGGGTATCAGCCAAGTCACCACGGCCGTCTCGCAGATGGACCAGATCACGCAGACGAACGCCGCCAGCGCGGAGGAAACCGCCGCCGCCTCACAGGAGTTGAACAACCAGGCGGCAGTCCTCAGCGAAGCGGTGTCCAGCCTCAGCTCACTGATCGGTGAAACGCCGAA
Source organism: Opitutus sp. (assembly GCA_036833235.1). Classification (GTDB taxonomy): domain Bacteria; phylum Verrucomicrobiota; class Verrucomicrobiia; order Opitutales; family Opitutaceae; genus Opitutus. The sequence continues at coordinate 49 of DAITQE010000417.1, read as the reverse complement.
TCGCGCCACAGCTGCATCCGGCTCCGCCACTCCGATCGAACGTCGCGCG
>DAITQE010000416.1:0-4282 GCA_036833235.1 Opitutus sp. | reverse complement strand
CGACGCACTTTCGTACGAGGTGCTCGATGCCGGCGACGTCCGAATCGGTATCCACATTGCGGACGTGTCAACCTACGTTCGCCCCAGCACGGCTTTGGATCGCGAAGCCCAGCGCCGCGGCAATTCGACTTACCTGGTTGGCGTCGTGATTCCGATGCTGCCGGAAAAACTGTCGAACGGTCTTTGCTCGCTCGTCGAGGCGCAAGACCGGCTGTGCAAAGCCGTCTTTCTCACGTTCGCGAAAAACGGACGCCTCAAGGCGACATCATTTGCGAACACCGTGATCCGAAGCCGCAAACGGCTCACTTACAAGCAGGCGTACGCTCTCTTGTTCGAGCGCGACCTGGACCGGATCCGCGCGCTTCCATTGCCTCCAAAACACCAAACCGGCTCGACGGGGCGGGCTCTGAGTTCGCTCAGCGACGCCGAACTCGTCGATCTTCAAACGTGGGTTCGGGCGCTGTGGAAAATTGCGAGCCGTCTGCGCAAGGATCGCATGGCGCACGGCAGTCTCGATCTCGATATGCCGGAGACCAAGATTTTCGTCGACGAACATGGTTACGCCGACCGGCTGGAAAAAATCGAGCACGACGAAAGCCATCAACTGATCGAGGAGTTCATGCTGGCGGCCAACGAGGCCGTGGCCCGCCTGACGCGGACGCATTCCCTGCCGTCGCTTTACCGCGTGCACGACGAACCCGATCCGGAAAAGCTTTCCGAATACCGGCAACTCCTCGCGACGTTCGGAATTCACACCGGCGACCTCACGCGCCGGGAGGAAATCACGAAACTACTCGAGACGCTGCGGACGCATCCTCAAGGCTACACGCTTCGCACCCAACTGCTGCGCAGCCTGAAAAAGGCGGCGTACCGCGCCAGCGCGGATGGTCATTTCGGATTGAACAAGAAAGACTACACGCATTTCACGTCTCCGATTCGCCGTTACGCCGATCTCGTGGTGCACCGCGTTTTTGATTTTTATCTGATCAAACACGAGGGACATCCGCCGGTGCATGGGCAACCCGGATACAATCTCTCGCGCGTCGAGAGCTTGGGCGATCATCTCAGCCTGACTGAAGTGAACAGCGCCGAAGCCGAGCGCGAAAGCGTGAAGATCAAGCTGCTCGAGTTCTTCGAACGTGAATTGGAGAAGAAAAAGAAAACCCCGTTTGCCGCAGTGATTACCGACGTGCGCCAAAACGGTTTCTTCATCGAACTGGTTGAATCGATGACCTTCGGCTTTGTCGCGACGTCCACCTTGAGTGATGACCACTATACGCCCAACAATGCGGGAACGATGCTCGTGGGCCGCCGCCACAAAAAACATTTTGCCGTGAACGACCGACTCGATGTGATCGTGGACCGCGTGGACCGTTTCAAACGGCTGATCGATTTCCGCCCCGCGAGTTAACCTGCATCTATCGTGCGGCTTTGGCGCATCCGTATCGTCCGCGCTCCGAGGTAAGGCGTGACCTCCGGGCGCGCCGTTGAAGGTAGGGGCGCGTGTCCCTACGCGCCCTAAGTTGTGCGTTCGCCCTGTCGGACCGCAACGCCCTGTCAGCACCTACAAAAAGAAGGGACCGGCCGAGGTTTTAAGTAGAGCGTGGTCTCCGACCCGCGGTCATCGAATTGTCAGGCGAGCCCGTCCCGGCGAGACTTCCAGCAGAAGCCCACTTCCTCCAAGTCGTCCGCCAGCTAGGTGCCAAGATGGTCCCAGGAAGGTGCCAGGATCGTGCCAGGATGACCGAAGGATCTCCGAACGCACCAAGGAGGGAAAAGCCACAAGCTGCCCCCTCTTATTTGTAGCCCTCTCCGGAAGGAGCGGGACAAGTAGCGCAGGCATTGATCTGAATTCCATCTCCGATCATTCGCGTCTCTTCGCGTCCATTCGCGGTTAAAAAATTCGGATCAGCGCCTCTTCGTTTCCTTCGCTACCTTCTGTACAATGGATCGTGCTCATCCGTGCCGATCCGAGCGATCCGTGGTGAACGTTCGATCCGTCGGCATTTCCTTCCACCTCTCCCTCTCTCGCGTTCTCCCAAGTCTCCCGTTCTTCATTTCCGCGTCCATTCGCGGATAAGAATTCCGGGCACGAACCTCCACTCGCTCACGCTCGCGGCTACATTGTTCAATCCGTTTTAAGATCCGCTTACGCGGACAGTCTCGATCGCGCCTATGGGCGCACGGGCGAGCTGAACCGAAGCCAAAGTATCTTTGCGCCTTTTTGTGGCCAACCTTCCGGGCAACCCTGTCTCTCTCTCGCGCGTTCTTCCAGTTTTTACGTTCTTCTCCCCGCGTTTTTCAACCAACCCGCTTATCGCCACGCCCGGCATCAAAATCATTTGCATCAGGGAATCCCCGACACATAACGGACCGCGTCCCGCCTCCGTCGAAATGTCACCTGAAGCCGCCGCACGCGCTAATATAGATACTCAGCTTGTTGCGTGCGGCTGGATTGTGCAGGACTACAGGGCCTTCACTCCCGCCGTCGTGGCATCGCCCACTGCGACCTCCTCGCTAAATGGATAAAAAAGCCCTTAGCGAACGGGACATCTGCACCAAGTTCATCACCCCGGCTCTCGTTGCTGCCGGATGGGATGTTCAGCTCCACATTCGCGAGGAAGTTTCGTTCACCAAAGGCCGCGTGATCGTGCGCGGCAAAATGACGACCCGCGGCGAGGCGAAACGCGCCGACTACATTCTTTATCACCCCTCCGGCGTTCCGCTCGCGCTGATTGAGGCGAAGGACAACACGCACGCCGTCGGCGCCGGCATGCAGCAAGCGCTCGGCTACGCGGAAACTCTCCAGATCCCGTTCGCCTTCTCCTCGAACGGCGACGCGTTTCTTTTTCACGATCGCACTCTCACCGAAGGGAAAATTGAGACTCAAATCTCGCTTCAAGCGTTCCCGTCCCCCGCAGACCTCTGGGCGCGCTACACCGATGCCAACAACATTCCAACTGCGCGTCTTTCTGTCGTTGCGCAGCCGTACCATGACGATGGCTCGGGTAAGCTTCCTCGTTATTATCAGACCACGGCGATCAATCGAGCAGTCGAAGCCGTCGCTCGTGGGCAGAATCGTCTGCTCCTCGTGATGGCGACGGGCACGGGCAAAACGTACGTCGCTTTCCAGATCATCTGGCGTCTCTGGAAAGCCGGCGTGAAGAAGCGCATCCTCTTCCTCGCCGATCGGAACATCCTCGTGAATCAGGCGCGCACAAACGATTTCAAACCGTTCGGTGGCGCGATGACGAAGATCACCAACCGCAAGGTCGACAAATCCTACGAGATCTACCTCGCGCTCTACCAAGCCGTCTCCGGCACCGAGGAAGCCGACAATATTTTCAAGCAGTTCACGCCGGATTTCTTTGATCTCATCGTCATCGACGAATGTCACCGAGGCTCGGCGGCCGATGATTCGAACTGGCGCCGCATACTCGACTACTTTACGTCCGCCACCCACCTCGGTCTCACTGCCACGCCGAAGGAGACAAAAGAAGTTTCCAACATCACGTATTTTGGCGATCCGATCTACACCTACTCGCTAAAGCAGGGAATTGAGGACGGCTTCCTCGCGCCTTACAAAGTGGTTCGAATCCACCTCGACAAGGATCTCACCGGGTGGCGTCCCTCCGCCGGCGAGACCGACAAGCACGGTGTCATCATCGCCGACCGCATTTACAATCAAAAGGATTTCGATCGCGAACTCGTGCTCACCAAACGCACCGAGATCGTCGCGAAGAAGATCACCGAATTCCTCAAACTCAGCGGTGATCGTTTCGCCAAGACCATCGTCTTCTGCGAGGACATCGACCACGCGGAACGGATGCGTCAGGCGTTGGCCAACGAAAACGCCGATCTCGTCGCACAGAATCACCGTTACGTGATGCGCATCACCGGTGACGACAACGAAGGCAAGGCCGAGCTCGACAACTTCATTCATCCCGAGGTTCGCCACCCCGTCATCGCCACCACGTCAAAACTCCTCACGACGGGCGTCGATGCGCAAACCTGCAAACTGATCGTGATCGATCAAAACCTGCAGTCGGTCGCCGAGTTCAAACAGATCATCGGCCGCGGCACCCGTCTCCGCGAAGATTTCGGGAAGCTCTACTTCACGATCATGGATTTTCGCAAAGTCACCGAGCTGTTTGCGCGGCCCGACTTCGACGGCGATCCGGTCGTGATTTACGAACCGAAGGAAGGTGAGTCGCCCGTTCCGCCCGACGAGGCAGAGCCCCCGCTACCTGGCGGCAGTCAGGAGCAGCCCCAAAATGAATAC
>DAITQE010000415.1:3045-4285 GCA_036833235.1 Opitutus sp. | reverse complement strand
CGCCGATCTCTGGAACGTCTTCTACTGGGAACAGGGTACCGGCAACCGCGTCGGGCGGATTCCGGCATTGCGCGCCGAAGTCGACGCCGCCTGTCGCGAGGTCGGGCGCGATCCGGCGACCCTTGCCCGCTCGGCCGTGACGTCGTTCGCGGGCGCATCGGTCAGTTCGCGCAGTCGATTAAACCGCAACGCGCCGAGCAACGAGGGTGCGCCAAGATCGAGGCGGCGGGTTTCCGCCTCACGTGCGGTTTTCGCCGTGAAATCGAGCAGGGCAAAACCGGGGGCATTGTTGCGCAGGACCAAGTAGCGGCCGGGTTGTCCTGGAATTGCTGAAAGCCCGTTGAGCTGTGATGAAACACTTCCCGCAAACGTGAGCGCATAACGCTGGCCCAAATCGTAACCCACTATTTCACCTGACTCGCCGCCGGTCATGATGAGCGTGTCACCTTGGCGAGCGACCCCATAAAACGCTGCATTGACCTGCGCGGTTAATGTCTCGGGAAATCCATCCGGCGGAAACCAGACCAGCGCGCTGCGACCGCCAAATCGTTCGTTCACAAACGGCACCGCCGAAATGATCTCGGAGGTCTCCTTGCCGCCTTTGGGCGGAGTGATGCGACCTTCGCCGCTGCCCCCGGAAAAGGTGATTGTCGCGTACAGTCCGCCATCCGCGTCGGCGAGGAGGTCGGTGACTTCCGCGTCGCGATTTTCCTGAAGAATCACCGGCGCCGCACCTTCACCCGCGAACGCGTACACGTTTCCCTTGGGCGATGAACCCGCCGCGATGCGACCGTCTTGCAGGCGGGCGATGCAACGAATGTTTCGGTCGCGCACTTCGCCGAAGAGCGTGATGCCGTGTTCAGCCAGCAGCTTTGCATCCGTGATTTTTTCCGCGACGACGGCCTTCGCGGCGAACGTGGCAAGGTCAACCCGGTAGATGCGGGCCGGATTACCCGTGGCGACGAGCGCGGTCTTGGCGTCGAGGAGCAACACGTCGAAAATCGAATCCACGGGCAGCGCGACGCGAGCGACCTGCTTGCCGTTGCGCACCAGGCAGAGCGCGCCTTTGGGAGAGGTGCCGGCGAGCAAGTCGCCGTCGGGCAAACGTGCGAGGGAGAAAATGTGCGGCTCGTCGAGCTTCGCAATTTCCCTCGCGGTGAAACGCAATTTTGTCTCGTCGATGCTGATCTCCAGGATTTTTCCATCCGGCCCCGTGCCGACGAGCCACTTGGCGGGATCG
>DAITQE010000415.1:0-3035 GCA_036833235.1 Opitutus sp. | reverse complement strand
CGGAGGGCCGGCGAGTTCGGCGAGCGTTGGACCAGCGACCAAGCGGCCATCGGAGCGCGCGGCGAGCCCTTTCAGATTTCGGCTCGGGACGTCACGAAAGAAGTCGATATCCGTTCGCCGAGAAAGCGGATCTGCTCGAGCAAAGCTCACGATGAGAGCGAGCGAGGCGAGAAGAAGAGAGCAGCGCGGCATGGGAAGAATTCGGGAACGAGTGGTCACAAAAAACGAAGGTGAGACGAGGTAAAGAGGGTGGGCAATGTAATACCAACGTCAGGTAATTTCCAAATCGCGGCGCAGCATAAGCGACGCAAAAACCGTCAGAGCGAACGCTAGCCGCAGCTAGCTGCAAACTCTCGAGAGCGTGTGGAAACTCAGCGTTCGTGTAGGTTGCGCGCTCGCCGCGTTACGGGCTCGCGGACGCAGATGTAGCGCGGCGAGCGCGCAACCTACAGTTCAATCCGGGATCGCTGATTATTCCTACACCTGACTCAGTCAACGACCTTCAACTGACGATGAATGGTCGCGGAGGAAAGTTTGCCGTCCAACACGTGAGTTTCCCAAAGCGGCACCAAGGCGTCGACCTGATTGAATCTCGCTTCATCCGCGGCGCGCGCAATGCGTTCAATCGAGGAGGGCGTATCCGGCGTGGCGCTTGATTGATCCGTGAACAGGCGAGTTTTCTCGACGACAGCAAGGCACAGGCCGTCAGCCGCACGAGAATTGCGCAGGGCCGCGAGGTAGGCATCGAAACTCCGAAGTTGGGCTGCGGCGATCGTGCGAGGGCGTCCGGAAAGTTCATCGAGCACGCGACCGGGCGCGAGAATCACTTCGAGCGAGCGGCCTGTCCAAGCCGGATCAATTGGAATGTCGACGGTCTGGCGCCGGTTCTCACCTTGAAAGTCCCGCCACGAGAGCGTCGCTTGCACCACATCGCCGCCGCGAGCGGTTGAGCGGGAGAGTTGGAAGAGTTCAAGCGTCACGGCCGGATTTTGGTCGAGCGCTTCAACGGTGAAGACGACGCGACCCGGAAATGTTTTCTCGTACGGGTTCTGCAAATTCTGCGCGAGGTCCTGGACGAATTCGCTGAGTCCCTGCTGAAAACCTTGTGGGCCTGCATACAGCGTGCGGGACGCGAGCGTGGGCTTGGCGGGGAACATCACGTCGCTGCGCAGGAGAAAGCCATTGCTGAGACCGGCGTCGTTGGAACCCAAAATGGCCTGCGTGACGCCGGTGGCGACGAGGACCGGCGTGAGTTGCTCCTGCCGCGCGACGGAAAAATGAAGGGTCTTCGATGGGCCGTGCGCTGAGGACACAATGACTTCGACCTCGGTCATCGCGGGACCGGGGCCGAGCATGCCTGAAACGGCGGACAAGCGATCTTGCGTGATCGTGCCAATCACCGGGCCGGTGTTGGCCACTTTGATCGACTGCATGTTGGACGGCAGAATCGTAACGATTTCCGCTGCGCACATCGGCAACGCGACATCGCCGAGCGAAAGCATGGGATGGCCGAACGCGGTGATGCTACGGCCGTCAACGTCCGAAACGGTGCCAGTGCCGGCGAGCGTGATGTCGCCGGTGGCGAGCGCCACGGCGACGGCTGAACCGGGCGTGAGCGTGACGTTGGCGAATTTTCCTTTGGCGGCTTCGTTGGTGGTCATGCTGCCGCCCAATGAAGATGCGGTCAGGCCAAGTGCGGCGAACCGGGGCGCGAAGAGATCCGCGACCGCGGGGCTGAGGCCGCTGATCGTGAAGACCGGACGCACCGGCCGCATTCCCTCGGCGTTGAGTGAGGCGATGGACTGCGCGGGTGTTGCGATCCGGGCCGCCATTTTTGTTTGCACCTCGATGAGATCGGCGGCGGGCGTGAACCCGGCGAAGTGCACGGTCTCGAAGCGCTGTATTTGATAACTGAGTGCGCCGGCGAGTTTGCCGTCGATGTAGAGCGGGCTGCCGCTCATGCCCGCGACGGCGCCCATCTGTTGGACGCGCGGATCGGTGAGCTGGCAAAGAATCAGGGACTTGCCGGGCCCGAGCGCGTTGCGCACGACGCCGGTGACTTCGACGGTGAATGGTTCGGGCTCAGTGCCGCGAAACACGGTCCACACTTCGCCGCGTTGCCCGGGCTTCAAATCGTCGAGCGGATAAATCGCCCGGCCGGTGGGTTGAGCGGCGAAACCGCTGGCGGCCAGGATTGAAAAAAATGCGAGGATAGAAAGGAAACGTCCCATCGGGTCTAATACGGCTTGAAGGGTGAAAAATTAACGAGCGTGATGAAGCTCAAAGTTCGTTTATGGCCAGTGCAAGCACTTCGCATGCCCGGTCAATAGCGGAGCCTTCGTGGGCAGTGCTGAGGAAGCCGGCTTCGTATGCGCTCGGCGCCAGATAAACGCCGCGGGCGAGGCAGGCATGAAAGAAGCGGGCGAACAACTTAGCGTCGCTTTGCAGCGCCGTGGCATAGTCGCGAACCGGGGTGGCGGTGAAGAAAATGCTAAACATTGAACCGCATTGCGGAACCTGCACGGGAATGCCTTTTTTGCCGGCGGCGGCAATTACTGCCGCCTTCAGTTGCCGCCCGAGCGAATCGAGTCTCGCGTAAGGATTGAGTTCGTCGAGGAGCTGCAGCGAAGCGATGCCCGCCGCCATTGCCAACGGATTACCGCTCAACGTGCCCGCCTGGTAAACGGGACCGAGCGGCGCGAGCAGGTTCATAATGTCGGCGCGTCCGCCGAACGCGCCGACGGGAAGACCTCCGCCGATGATTTTCCCGAGGCAGGTGAGATCGGGGGAGAAGGGTTGAGAGTTGAGAGTTAAGAGTTGAGAGCTCGGGACTGGGAACTCGGAACTCGGAACCCGGAACTCGGAGCTCGGAATTCGGAGCTGAGGGTCGCGAGTTGAACGTTGAGCGATCGAACCGGCAGCTGCTGTCGCGTTGAGTTCGTCGTTGAGCAGGCCCTGAACACCCGCGCGATGGAGACGAAAGCCAGTCATCACCTCGTCAAAAATAAGCAGAGCACCCTCACGCGTGCACAGTT
>DAITQE010000414.1:0-4287 GCA_036833235.1 Opitutus sp. | reverse complement strand
ACGACAGAGTTAGGCCGATTTAGAACGGCAGCGGGAGAGACCGTGACAACCAGGGCGTGAGCGGCAGCTTTGGCGGCAGCGGCTTCTTCTTTTTCCCGAATAACGTCCTGTTTCGACTTCACGAACGCGCCGTGTGGCAAGCGCACTCGGGGAGTGACATCCGCCTCAGGCTCAGCCGGAGCTTCGGCTGGCGCCGGCGCAGCAACGACCGGAGCGACTGCAGGCGCGGGTGGCTGCGCGGCAGCGGCTTTGGCCGCAAATTCCTTCTCAACTTCCTCGATGTAGATATTCGCGACTGTGCTCGAAACTGATTTCGTGTCCGAAGAGACGTAGCCTCGCTCCTTGAGCAGAGCTAGCATGTCCTTGCCCTCCATGTTATGTCGTTTAGCGAGTTCGTGTATGCGGAGGCTCATCAGGTAGTCAGGCGGGTCAGTATCGGGTTTAAAAAGTAAGTGTTAGCGAACGGAAACGCGTCCGATGATATCGGTCGCTTCTTCCAGCGTGAAGCCGGCGTCAATGAGATCATTCGCCTCGACGCCTTCAAAGGCGGCGGGAGAATTGATGCCCATGTCAACCAACCGGCCGGCAATCGTCGGGTCCAAGGTGAAGGCCTTGACCAGCGACGCAATGGCATTGCCGCGCGGATCGTCACCGACGGCGCGGAACTCTTCGATGTCAAGGCGCCAGCCAATTAATCGAGACGTCAAGCGGGCGTTTTGGCCTTTTCGGCCGATCGCAATGGCAAGATCGTCAGTGGCTACTTTGAGGAGAATGCGGTGCGACTTCTCGTCCAAAACGATTTCCCGCGGCATCGCCGGCTTCATCGCCTCGATGATCATTTCGCGCGGGTCACTATAATAACGGACGATGTCGATTTTCTCGCCATTGAGTTCGCGAACAATCGTCTTCACGCGAGCTCCTCGTGCACCAACGCAGGCGCCGACCGGATCAACTTTCGAGTCAGTACTCGTTACCGCGATCTTGGTCCGATAGCCGGGCTCACGCGCGAACGCTTCGATCTTTACCGTGCCGTCGGCGATCTCTGTGACCTCGAGTTCGAAAAGCCGGCGCACGAATTTCGGGCTCGCGCGGGTGAGGATAATTTCCGGACCGCGCGGCGAGCTCTCGATATTGAGCAGCAAACAACGAATACGTTCTCCGGGCTGATATTCTTCGCCGGGAACCTGTTCCTTTGCGGGCATGACTGCCTCTGCTTTACCGAGATCGACGAACAGATCGTTGCGTTCACGGCGTCGAACCGTGCCGGTCACGATGTTGCCAACCTGGTCCTTGAAATCATCGAAGATGCGGTCTTTCTCGAATTGCCGAAGCCGTTGCATTACGGCCTGCCGGGCCGTCTGCGCCGCAATCCGACCAAGCGTCGACGGATCAATTTCCTTCTCGATCACCTCGCCAATCAACGCACCCGGTTTGATGGCTTGGGCGCGCTCAACGTGAATTTCCGTTTTCGGATTGCTGATGGAATCGACAACCTTGAGCAAAGACCAAGCATGCAGCTGGCCGTTCTTCGGATTGATATCGATCTTCAGCTCTTGCCCCGAGTTGACCCCCTTTTGCGCAGCCGTCTTCAAGGCATTGGCAATCGTGGCGATCATATCGGCACGAGGAATCCCCTTTTCCTTCTCCATGTACTCGAGGACGGAAAGTATTTCGCTGCTCATAAGGGTTGGATTGACGGAAAAAAGATGGGAAAAAAAAAGCGGGCCGCAGGGCCCACTTCTTGGAAAGTGAGTGTTGTAGAGTTGGAAAACTTATTCGTCAGAGGGAAAACTTGTCAAGCCCCGCGCCCCGGCAAACCGGGCTGTCACCCACTCGTGAGTCTCGTATATCAACAGTTTGTCCGAGTTCGGTGAGCTAATGCGACGCTTCTTCGCTTTGTTCCGCTCCGACTATTTTCCGCAACCAACTTATGGCGCTCATCCCAAGAGGAACGCCAGGAGAGCACGGTCTTTCGTTTTGATAATGCGATCCGTTGCGTCGTAGGCTGCGAGCTTGCTCGCGCTCCGATCGCGCCAGCAAGCTGGTGGCCTATAAGTTACGACCCCAAAACAAAAGACCTCGCCCAGGAAAGCCCTCAAATCACAAAACGTGTTGAGAACATCGGCGCTTCCGCTAGAGCACTGCCGCAGGCTGAAGGTAGGTTGCGCGCTTGCCGCGTTCTGCTGGCCAGCAGAATGGCGCGACAAGCACGCCACCTACATGCCGTCCGTCCGCTAATTTGGCATTGCAGCCGTGCGTTCACATTCGATCAGCCAACCGAGAAGACCTTGGGCCGCGCCGTGGCATGCGGGCCGAGCGCGACCCGAAAATATCTGGAGTTGTCGTAGCGCTCGCGGAAGCAGCGGTGGCAGATCACCGCAAAACCAGTGATACCACACGCCTTGAAGTTCAGCTCCCTCTGCCCGAGCTGCCAGTAATGGCAGAAACCCATCGCAGAGGAGAGTATCCCATCGCGTCCCCCCACTAAAAATGTCGCCACATATTGCGACCGACCACTCGCTTCGCAGTCGCGTAAACGAAGCCGTCCGTCGCGCGTCGCCCGTCACAGTGTCCGCCGCGACCACCGGCGGTCGGGGCATCAATTCCGTCAGTTTTTCCGGCCATTGAGGCTGCGTGTGGACCCACGTCGCGTACTGGCCGAGACGCACACGCGGATGGTTGGCCGGCCGCAACCCCTGCAAACTCCAACCGGCCTTTTCCGCCGCGAAAATGGCGTCGCTGTTAAATGACGCCGCCGCCCATTCACCCAACGGGTGCGCGGTTGCAATCCGGAGCATGGGCGCGCGGTTGAATCGATATCCAAGAATTTCCAACGCCGTCTGATGGCAGGCTTCGTCCCAACCCAATCGGCGTACCCGAAGCCGCGCGAAATGTACTTTTTGGCGCCAACGTTCCGTGGCATGCCGCTCGATCAACGCGGCGAGCTCCGCCTGCGACATTGGTCCAAGCCGCTCGATGATGTGCGCAGCCGGGCGATTCGCCATCGTCTCGACGGATTCGTCCGCCGCGTACTCTTCCAAATCGTGATGCAGCAATGGCAGCAGCGCCAGCACCGGGATCTCACGTCCGCCCGCACCACGCGTAATATGTCCGATCGCCGGCGGGAATAATACAACGTGCAACACCACGCCATCATAAGCGGCATCCGACGCGTGGCCGTGCGTCTGCCAATCACCCGCGTGGAGGTGCAGTTCCACATCCCCGGTCATTTCCATTTCTTCGCCGATTCGCAAACGAGCGCCTTTGAAATCCGGGCCGCCGAGCAGATTCCATCGCCCGCCGTGCTGGATCCTGATGCGGCGTCCATCCAACGTTGTCGCGCGGCTCCGATCAAAGTCCCCGCGGAACCATATTTTTTGCAGCAGCTTCTCTGGAAAGGTGAACGGTCCATAGAGTCCTTGTAGCTCCGCCACGGCGGGCACGCGGCCCGTAACCGCGTCGAATAAAGGACCGATGCTCATGGTTTTTTCCATGCGCGCGTGTTCGTTGCCCGACGTGCTTCGAGCACCGCGCCCTGCCGCGCTTCGGCGCGCATCACCCACGCTGCCAGATCCTCCGACCGCAACACGTCTGCTCCTGACGCCGCCGTCGTCTGCCGTTCCGCCCGATCATCGGTTGCGACAACACACATGGCCGGCTGCGCCGCGTTCGCGACCATCTGCTCGATGACATCATCAGCCGTAAGCCCTGAAGACGTATGGATGACTGAGAAGGTTGGTTGATCGAACGGATGCTCGATCACGAGTTGATCGCCCCGTCCGTCGAAGACCACTGTAACGCGCACATTCTCGTTATCGTGAATTGCGGTCAGTCGCTGCAGCAGTTGCGCCCGCGCGGCGTTGCGATCCTTCGCGGCGAGAGAACGAAGCTCCGGCCAGGCGTGGAGAATGTTCGATCCATCCACGAGGAGATGACGGCCAAAGTTCACGCAAGCAGAGTGCAGTAAGCCGTCAGCGACACCAGCTTTATACGATCATTTTCGGAGCAAGCCGCTTGCGATGCAGCCTTCCGTAGTTTCGCATCGGGCCATGTCCCCCAAACTCATCGGTCTCGGCATTATAATCATCGTCATCGTCATTGCCGCGTCGCAAGCAACGTTCGTTGTTCAGCCGGGCTTTCGCGGAGTCGAAGTCACGCTCGGTAAAGTGAGCGATCGCTTCAAACCCGAGGGCTTGGGGACCAAGTCGCCGTTTGTCACCAACATCGTCGCCATTCCGGTTCGGCAGCTCACTCGTCCGTTGTCTGCCGACTGCTATTCCTCGGACC
>DAITQE010000413.1:0-4293 GCA_036833235.1 Opitutus sp. | reverse complement strand
TAGGCTGCCAGCTTGCTGGCGCGATTGAAGCGCGAGCAAGCTCGCGGCCTACCACGTAACGGATTGCGCCATCAAAACGAAAGACCGTGGTCCTCAAACCAGCGGCCACTCAAAATCTGATTTGCGCTACGTCTGCGTCGCGACCTCGTTGCGCGGCGAGCGCGCAACCTACAAGTTCACCTCTGGAATCGTTAAGTTTTCACACCGTCTGTCCCTCTTGCGGCCGCCGTCGAGCGCAAAAGCAATTAGCCAATCAGTCCTGCCAGCACCTTGCTGATGGCGAAGGCTCCCCGAATCTCGGCAAACGCATCGATCAATTCTACAGGTGCTCCTCCGCGCGGAAAAATAACATCAAGCGATCCTCCCGTGCATCGCACGCGAGCATCGACGGCCTCCACGGTGATCTCGCAATCACGACAGTCCGACGGATACGTCACCACCAAACCTCGCTCACCGCCGATCGCCTCAATCGCATCCACCACGGCCTCCACTGATGTCCCTTGCTTCAGCGCAAACGAGATCTCGGTAAACCGCCCCGCAAAGATCGAGGAAAAGCTCGTGGTGCGCGACATCTCGGCATCCTTCAAACCGCGCAGCGTGGTTGTCACCGAATAGCGCGCAGGCTCGCTTTCTTCGAGCGCGTACCAGATTTCGACGGAAAAATCCCTGGCGGTCAAAATCGCTGTTGGACTCGCGACGCTGAGAGAGACGTCTTTGCGTTTGTAGCCGAGTCCACTTCGCACGGCTTGAAAAAGTTTTTCTGCCTCTGCCGAAATCTCCGTTTCGCAGATCTTTCCAAGGAACGCGTTGGTCGTCGGGTTCGCAGCATCTGGCAACGTATGGTGGCCTTTCTTAAAGCCGCCGAGTGTCTTCACCCAACCGCCACTGCGACCAACAAACGCGATTTCGGCAACGATGTTGGACGGGAGAGCTTGCGCCATTCAGTGCGAGCAAAGTCCAGCGCCCGCGCAGCGCCAGTCCGAATTTGATCTTTAAAGCCGCCGTTGAACCACAGAGGCACGAAGAGCACAGAGAAGAAGATCAGAAAATGAGAGGCAAAATGGTCCACCTTGTGGGTGAGTCGTCGTCTGCTTTCCCGGAAAGCCGCTGCATCGACGAGCTTCACGCTGACCCGACCGCCGGCTATTTGGCATTGTCGCCCGGCGTGGCGCTTAAAGAAAAGTCGCAAGCGTGGATTCACGCTCGCCGGACAGCGGGTCACCGAGCAGATTCTCGGTGTCGTGACTTTGTTCCCAAACCCGAGCCAAAGTGCCACACGGCTGGCGAAGTTGATTCCCGTACAGTCTTCTTTAATTCAAACCGGCTCCAGCTGCCGTCGTCGTTCACCTATAAAGTTGAGCCAAATTAATGAACCTTACGAAACTCACTCAGAAGCAGCTCATGAAGCGATGTGCGTGGTGTCACAAGGTGATGCCCGAAGGTAAGGCATGCTTCGGCGCTGGAGGGAAAGTGTGGCCTTCCGCAAAACCCCTCCTTGCCGGCCATGAGGGAACGTTGATGCCGATGCGACTCAGCACAGGTCGGGAGATCATCGCAGTCATCCACATCAGATTCGGATGCGCGAGCCGAGGGTCACGATATCTTTTTCCAAACGTGCTCCGAAGAGTGCGGCCACGCGATATCAGGCGCCATCCGAGCAGAGTTGCCCGGTTCGAACTAGTGCCATAAAATCGGAGCCCAACCAGTCGCCAGAGCCGACGCAGGTGCTTGACACCGGGGGGCCAAGGACACGCGTGTCTTCTCACCTATAACGTTCGGCTCCGTTGAAAAAAGCGGGAACACCTCGGCCACACGATAAGCGCGAGGAAGCATGAACAATAACCTATGAAAAACGTCCTCGCCGCCATTGGCATCACTCTCGGCCTGTGCTCAACCGTTTATGCCAACCAGCCTGAGATAGAGTTCGCTGGCGTCACCTATAAGCTCGCGTCTGCGCAAGTCGCAATGGACGGCTCCGTCACAGATGAATACGTGCCTTTGAATGAAACGATCGCGTCTTGGACAACGCTCTTGGCCGTCCGGCAGTGGCCCAAGGAAGGCAGCCTTCGTCTTGTTGTAGGTGCCTGGCTCAGGATGGTCCAGCCCCTCCTCGCGCGAGATGTCCAGTCGTTCGAAGCGAACGGCTCCACCAATCGGAATGACCGGATTGTGGAAGCGTGGATCTCTGCGCCGGACAAATCCTATATCGAAATCGACCTGTATCGGTTTCTCCGAGAAAAAGGAACCGCCGGAATCAAGGCCTATCAGTTCGCACAAAAGATCAAAATGGTTGCCGGCAAAGGCGATCCGACGCCATTCATGAAGAATCGGAGCGCCCTTTTTGCCGCCCTTGAGAAACTCGCGATTTCTACCCACAAAACGCCGGAAGCGCTTAGGGCTGAGCTGGCGATCGTCGAGCAAGAAGTAGCCGAATTGCGCACATGCTATAAAGATAGTTATCCGTCGATAAAAATGAAACTTCGGACGATTGCGGAGCTGAAGAAGCAACTCGACAGCGAAGAACCAAATCAGCCGTAGTCGTCACTGCCAAGACGCCCGCGTGCGCCGAAACGTATCACGACCGCTTTGTGAAGCTCGTGCCGAATGAGCACGTGGTCGAGGTACGTCGAAGGTTAGCCAAGTAGTTTCACCAAAATATTCAACGTCTCGGCGAGCGTGCCTCATTGGCCATTCGTCAGCTCGTCACTGGCGTGGTACTTGTCGTGGGCTTGCTCGTCGTCGACGTGGACCGGCGAATGAGTGCCACCAAGCCAACGATGAGCAATGCCGGGACCAAGATGGGAGACAAAGCGGCGACGACCAGCAGGGCTAACGAGAGCACTGCCAACACCACTGTAAGCCCGACTCCCAACGCCGTCGCCGCTCCGCCGATCAGCAGACCGGCGAGAATCAGGACACCGAGGCCGACGACGAATAGGGGTGCCAGCAGGATCGGCAGAAGTTTCAACGCAACGATCGCAACGAGAATGCCCAGGAGAACGGTGAGAAAGGTTTTCATGTCTTCAAAACCCGGCGTTTCACGAAAAGTTGCAGCGCGCCTGCCACCAAACGCGTTCTCCACGCGGCACGGAAAACAGGACTGTCTAAAACGCCAGTTTCCCCGCGAACGCGAGAACGAGCACACTCACCACGCCACAAACGAGGGTGGCAATCTTCGCCCCACGCGCATTCCGCACGTAAACTGTCTCGTTTGTCTTCGCGCTTTCTTCGGCCGCGGTGCGGGCGATCGCGTAAGTGCGCTGCGCGAAGAAGAGTTTTAGACCGGCGCTCGCCAGGAGTAGGAAAAACTGAGTTTTGCCCGATCCAGCTGCGCGATCCTGAAGAGAGCCGAGAATCTTCGCGTCGACGAGTAGAATAGTCAGAATATTCAGCATCGCATAAATGGACGCCCGGCCTGCGATCAATTGAACCGCGCGTTGGGCAGCCGTGAGTCGAGTTGGATCGTCGACGGTAATCGTGGCGTGCTCTGAAGGATTCTCGTCGTTTTCGTGCTTTGCGTCATCCGCCGCCAAAGGAAATGGCGCTTTCCACGCAGCCCAGATCGAGGGAACGGAAGCGAACATCACGACGAAGAAAAACGTGGAAAAACCCAGCCATTCCGCGAGCGGACCGGAAATCATCGTCGTCGGCACCAGCATCAAATTCATCAACGCAGTCGCAAAAGCGTAGTGCGTCATCGTGCAGCGGCCCGGCGCCAATTGCTGCATCATATAAACCATGTTGCCGACAAATCCGAAACCGTAACCGAATTTTTCGATGCTCACCATCAGAGCGATCGTCGAGTAAGCCAAGCCGTGGCCGGCCGCTCCATAATGGCTTAGAAAAACGAACGTGAGGTGAGGAATATTCAGGGAAAGCCCAAAAATAGGCAGAGCGCGCACGAGTCCGATTTTCCCCAGATAAACGCCACCCAGAATTCCGCCGACGATGGCGGCAATTGTCCCCCACACCGCATCGATATTGGAAACTTCACCAGCGCTCAGCCCAAGACCACCGGATGCCTGGGACGATTGAATAAACAGCTTTCCTTCAGTCAGGATCAAACCCTCGCCGAGTCGGAACAGAAACACGAACGCGATCATTCCCCAGAACGCTCGCTTGTGAAACAACGTCGTGGCTGAGCCGAGAAAATCCGCCCAAACGTGACGCGCACTCGCCGGTCGTTGTTCAACGCTTCCGGTAGGCAGCAGCACAACGTGGTAGAGCGTGAAAACCAGCATCGCCGCAGCCGCCGTGATCGCTGTCTTGCGGCCGGCGATCGAAGCAGCCGGC
>DAITQE010000412.1:0-4295 GCA_036833235.1 Opitutus sp. | reverse complement strand
GGGTCTGACGGACCAACTCGTCAAAGGTTACGGCGTCGCGTTTAGAATTTCGCGTAATTTGATACTTTCAGATTCGTGGGCCGAAAAATTGGAGGCGACGATTGGATGGTTACGCTGGGCCGACCCAGAATAAAATGGGCGTTTAACCGATCCGTTATTGCGGCTGTCGCATTGTGGTGTTGCGCGGACGTTGTAAATTCGCCGCATGCGATTGCGACGACTTTTGGGCTGGCTGATGTTCACCGTTGGCTTCGTGCCGGCGTTGATGTTCGGCACGACGGTGGCGCAAGCTCCAGCAAGCGTGGCGACGCTCCGCGAGGCAGCAGGCGCCGGGTTGCTGATCGGCTGCGCCGCTTCCTCGCGCGACGTTAAGGAGCCCAAGCTGTCCGCGATGATTGCTCGACAGTTCAACTGTCTCACTGCGGACAACGAAATGATGCCATCGATGATGGTGGATAGCGCGGGGAATTTTACGTTCGAGCGTGGCGACCGGGTCGCTCAGTTCGCCCAGGAGCATGGGATGCCGTTCTTCGGCCACATGCTGCTGTGGCATCACCTCACGCATGAGTGGTTTTTCAAAGACCGAGACGGCACGCCGCTCTCGCGGGACCGCGCACTGGCGAACTTGCGCTATTACATCGAACATGTTGCCGCCCATTATCGCGGCAAGGTGAAGGCGTGGGACGTGGTCAACGAGGCGCTTAGCGACAAGGACGGTGAGTACCTTCGCGATACGCCGGCATTGCGGGCGATTGGCGAGGATTATATCTTGAAGGCGTTCGAGTTTGCGCACGAGGCCGACCCGGATGCGGAGCTTTACTATAACGATTACAATATCGAAGAGCCGGCCAAACGCGCGAAGGCGATTAGACTGATCCGATCGCTGCAGGGGAAAGGCCTGCGCATCGATGCGATCGGCATTCAAGGTCACTGGCACCTCAACTGGCCCAAGCCGGCGGTGATCTCCGATGCGATCCGAGAATTTAGCAAAGAGGGCGTGAAAGTGATGGTGACCGAGCTCGACGTCGATGTGCTGCCACGCACGACCAACGGAGCGGATCTCGTTTCGGTCGAGGAGGGGCCAAACCCGTATCCGAACGGATTGCCGGACGAGATGCAGCAGAAACTCGCGAAGCGTTACGCCGAAATTTTCGAGGCGATACTGAAGCCAGCCGGCGTGACGATGATCACCTTTTGGGGACCAGACGACGATCACTCGTGGTTGAACGATTTTCCGGTGAAGCACCGCACAAATTATCCGCTGCTCTTCGATCGTAACGCCGAGCCCAAGCCGGCCCTCGCTGCGGTGGTGGACGTGCTGGAACGCATGACGCACGATTAGCGTCACAAGGATTGAACGGTAGGTTGCGCGCTTGCCGCGCAACGGATCCGCGACGGCGGACGTAGCGCGGCGAGCACGCTACCTACTGTCGGTAGTTGTAGATCAACGACAAAATCTGGAATACGTTTATGATGAAACGCGGCTGGCGCGACAGCTCGAGTGCAGGGCTGGAGCAGGAGAAGCGTGCGGCCCGTCTGGGGAGCCGTCGCGATATCGTCACCTGGTTCGACTTTTACGATGTGGACGAAGGCCGCCCTGTCCGCCGGAGCCCATGAATCAGCTGCCTCGTCGCGCAGGTAGCAAGTTGGGGCTTCCCGCAACGACCAGATGCATGTGACCGTTGGTGACAATGTCGGCACCACCGGCGGCAATGAGGTTGCGCCCTGCAGCGATCGCCAGTGCGGCTTCGCCTTCGGCGGGCAAACCGAATGTCTCCCGCGCTTCGGCGGCGACGGCAGGAGAAAGCATGATCGCGGTCAGAAAACGAGAGTTGATCGACACGCTCGCCGTGCCGGTTGTTTCCATCAGACCCGGCGAGTTGCGCCGGCCCCATTCTTCAATGCAACCGGCCAGCAAGGCATAGGACAGCGTGGCGCGCTGTTTCCAGTAGGCGTGTTCGCCGGGGTACGCGGAACGACTCATCGTGCGTTGGTACGCGCGTTCGATGACTTGCTCGTACTCGACAGGGTGACTCGCAAGCCACGCGAGGTGACGCTTCATGTGCTCGGTGTAGGTGGTCGCATTTGGCGTCCACGAATTGATTTCGCTTTCCGTGGGCTCGCGACCGAAAGCGTCGACGCACGCTTTCACCAGCGTTGTTCGCCGCAGATCTGCGTTGTTGTGCAATTGCTCCCGTTGACGCGTGACGAGAGCTGACAGCGGGATCTCGCCTGGCGCGAGCCAAGTTGCGAGTTCAGTGGCCGTTGGTGGACGACCCAGCGAAAGCACGAATGACGCCTGAATGCGTTCTTGCTGCTCGGGCGATTGCGCCAGAGCCGTGGTGACAGGGGAGGCGAAGGCGATCGTCAGAGGAACGAGCGCTGGTGCGAGCAGAAGGCTGCGGATAACGGAGCCGCAGAGGCAGAGGCGGTGACGACTGAGCGTTTTCATGGGGAACGACAAAAGCTATTCCGAAAAATCTCCGCTTACAATGAATGAAGGGATGTCCTCTCGTTCGTGGGCGCAACTCCGAGTTGTCGGCGGCGGTCGGCCATCGCAGCCCGAGCATCTTGCCTGCATCTTCCTTTGCAGGATGCAGGCTGGAAGCCCGCGCTACTACTTCACCGACAACTCGGAGATGTGCCCCTCGTTCGTCCACTCGCTCACGCTCGCAGCCACGGCCCAAGCAACCCGAAGCGAACCCATTCACGACTCGTCCCAATTCAGCACGATTTTCCCGCTCTTGCCCGAGCGCATGAGATCGAAGGCGTGCTGAAATTCGGTGAAGTGGAACCGGTGAGTGATGACCGGTGAAATATCCAGACCGCTTTGAATCAACGCGGTCATCTTGTACCACGTCTCGTACATTTCCCGCCCGTAAACACCGCGGATCGTGAGCATGTTGAAAACAACTTTGTTCCAATCGACGGCAGCCTTGCCGGGCATGATGCCAAGCAGCGCGATGCGTCCGCCATGCGCCATGTTGTCGATCATGTCGTTCAACGCGCCCGGATTCCCTGACATTTCGAGGCCAACGTCGAATCCCTCTTTCATGCTGATTTCCTTCTGCACGTCGGAGAGTTTTTCCTTGGATACGTCGACCGTGCGAGTTGCGCCCATGCGCTGAGCAAGCGCCAGGCGGTCGGCGTTCACATCGGTGACGACGACTTTGCGCGCTCCGGCCTGGCGGGCGATCGCGGCGGCCATGCAGCCGATGGGGCCGGCGCCGGTGATCAACACATCTTCGCCGACCAAATCATATTGCAGCGCGGTGTGCGTCGCATTGCCGAGCGGATCAAAACACGAAAGCACGTCGAGGGGAATCGCCGGGTCCACGTGCACCGCATTGGTCGCGGGGATACAGAGAAATTCGGCAAAAGCGCCGTCGCGATTCACTCCCACGCCTTTCGTGTCTTTGCAGAGATGACGCCGACCTGCGAGACAGTTGCGGCACATCCCGCAAACGATGTGGCCTTCGCCATCGACCAAATCGCCCGGTTTGAATCCCTGCACGTTCGCACCGACCTCGTGAATCACGCCAACGAATTCGTGCCCGATCACCATGGGCGGCTTGATGGTTTTTTCCGCCCACGCGTCCCAGTTGTAGATGTGAATGTCCGTTCCACAAATCGAGGTCTTCTTGATTTTGATGAGAACGTCGTTGATTCCCGGTGACGGCACGGGGACTTCCGTCAGGTGCAGTCCTGGGCCGGGTTGCAGCTTGGCAATCGCGCGCATGGTTCGCATGCGCCAGAGCGTAGAGGAGCGGTTGCGCGTGTCCAGCGATGTGCGCGTTAATCGGCGAACAGTTGCGCGCCTTCCAGAGCGAGAAGACGAAGTTTCGTTTTAACTCCGCCCGGTCCGGAAAATCCCGTCATCTTCCCATTGGCCGCGACAACGCGGTGACATGGAATGAGCAGCGGCCACCGATTCGCACCGAGCGCGGCGCCGACCGCACGACTCGCTGCGGCGGTTTCTCCAAGCGCGGTTGCGATCGCACCGTAGCTGCACGTGCAGCCTGATTTCACGTTGAGAGTCGCCCGAAGCACGGCGATTTGAAACGGCGGCTCGTTGCTGAAATCGTAGTGTAGATCCGAAAAATCCTGGAACTCACCAGCGAGATGTTTTTGGACGCGCACGATGACGTCGCCGATCTCGGCTGGCGGCCGTGTCACATCAGCCTTGTGCACCGCGGCCTCGGGCAGTTCAAACGCGGTCAACCCTGCGTCGTGCCAGGAAATGGCGCAGCGGCCGAGTGGAGTGGTGAAGGTGACGCGTGGCATAAGTGTCTTTC
>DAITQE010000411.1:0-4299 GCA_036833235.1 Opitutus sp. | reverse complement strand
CGCTCCCCGGACCCATGCGAACCAAGCCGAAGCAAGCTTCGGGGTATCGGACCCAGAGCGAATGAATCGGGTGGTGTTGCAGACCGATGAGCTGAACTATCGGTCGCGACGAGCGATAGAGAAGCTCGGCGCGAAGCTCGATGGTGTTCTGAGAAAAGACAAGATTACGTGGAATGGTCGGGTGAGATCGTCCGCGGTTTACAGCATTCTTCGTAGCGAGTGGATCCAGAGTCAGGCGTCGAAACCCGCGTTTGGTGACGAATTCAAATGAACGTTTTACTCGCATGCGCGTGATCTCGAGCTTCGGCCCCTCGAACTGGACGACGAGAGTTCTTTCATGGCTATGGCATACGACCGAGCCAGCGCCAGCGTGGTTATGCTACCGAGATGCTACGCCGGGCATTGCCGATCTGTGCGACACTCGGAATCGATCAGGCACTGATCACGTGTGATGTTGATAATATTGCATCGAGAAAAGTGATCGAACGATGCGGAGGAGTGTTCGAAGCGGTCACGAACGATCCAGATCTGGAAATTCAAAAGCGCCGATATTGGGTCAAAACCGCGTGAACCGAGGTCTTCGAGTGCTCTTCGTCTGCGCCATGAACAAGCAGCGCAGCCTCACGGCTGAGCAACTCTACCGCAACGACACGCGACTCGAGGTTCGCTCAGCCGGTGTAAGATCAGAGGCGCTGGTACGTCCCAGAAACCAGTGGCTAATCGGTGTCTCGGTTCGGCTCCGTACCGGCGCCATGCGCCACATCGACCGACGTTGCTCCTCGCGACCGCGGTTCACCGAAATCGCCGAGCCGATCTCTCAACTCATCTTGATCGATCTCGTCAGTATCGTCATTTCGCGGCCTCACGGCGCGACTTGGTGGTGGCGCGGCGGGGATGAGTCCGCGGGAAGCGAGATCGCGCTCAGCTTCCAACCAAATCTCGACATCCGATCCTTCCGGACAACCCCGAGCGCGCCAAATCTCATGGGCGCGTTCCGAGATGGCATCGTGATAGGCGCGAACAGAGACAAATGCGGCGGGGACACTCATACTGAAGAAGTGAAACCTTCGAGAACCATGCGCAACCGGCTGGGTGGTCCGGAAAACGCCGATCGGGTCGTAGGAGCATTTGCGATGGTAGCCCGCTCGGCTTTGTCGTCAGAAGAGTTGAGTTACACGTAGGGCATTCGTGCCCAAGAGGGAACTTCGGCTGCTCGGCGATGATAAAATCCCCTCTTGAGAGGGGTGGCGCGGAGCGACGGGGTGTGTGATCGGGTATTTTACCCAGCCTGTAACGCTCGCGCTAGGATTGGCGGGCAGTCCCCCCCGGGCGCCTGCATTCAAACGCGCCGGAAGAACCACACCATCCCAGACAACGCAGTCGTCACGAAAACGCGGAAGACGCTGTGCGGTCACTCACGCGGCTTTCTTCAAGACGAATGGCTTCGCTTCCTCGCGACATCTCTCGATCTCCGCCCGCACGGCCGGATTTTTGAACAGCTCCGTCACAATTCTCTTCGCAAGTACCTGTCCGGCGATGGTGTCGCTCGGGTAATGCGTTCCGCCAATCACGCGTGCCCAACCGACGGACCTCGCACGTTCCGAAAAATCTCCGCCGTGTTCGGGGAAAATTTCCGAGAGAAGCGCCGCCCAAATCCATGCCCGCAACGAGTGGCCGCTCGGATACGCCCCCGTATCCGAGACGTGAACGCACGGGCGCACCCTTTCATCCACGAAGGGCGGGCGTTTGCGCGCAAAAATATCCTTCGTCCGCACGGTACTCACATCAGCGTCGACCTTGGAAAAAAACGCCGCCGTCAACGGAAGGTTTTTCTTCGTAAACCAAGCTCCGAGCACGCACGCGTTGTTGAACAGATTATCTTTTTCGATGGTTTGCGCCAGAGCGACCTCCTCGGGTGTGCGAGCCGCCTGCACCTGCAAAATCGTTTCGATTTCCGCCTGTTCGAAAATCGAACCCCGCGCAGGCGGCGGTGGCAGGATCTGCCGCGCGTCGAGCTGCGCTGCGTCAAAATAATACCCGCCCGGGATCGCCGGTAGAAATTTCGCCGGATTCGGATTCGCCGCCGCTCCGAAACCGGCCGCCGATCCCATGAAAATGCCCGCCGCCAGACCGAGAAAAAATCGCATTGGTCCTGCCTACCCGTTTTATTCAGCCGAGCGAAGCGAAGAATTTAACGTTTTTCCTGAACGTCCGCCCGGATATTTTATGCTCCGGCCGATTTGCGTAATCCGCGGTTGATCTGGTCTGAATTGCTGCGACTCAGCGTTTCCAGGAGAAGCCGCTGGCACCGAGACTGGAATCGTCCTCGCCTCGATTGAACACCTTCACCGCTGATCCCGTCAGCAGCACGATCACCGCACCGAGCGCTGCGACGGACAACCACGGTGGAAAGAAAAAACTTCTCAACAGCGCGCCGCGCATCAAGTCCACCGCATACGCGACCGGATCGAAATGCGCCGCGATCTGCATCCAGCGCGGCGCCGACGTCAGCGGGTAGAGCGCGCCCGAGAGAAAAAACATCGGCAGCAACACCGCGTTGCTCACGATTGGAAACACTGTTACCGAGGTAAATCGCGACGCGAACGCCACGCCGATCGCCGAGAACGTGATCGACGCCAGCGCCATCCCGCCGACCAGCTCGCACGTTCCCACCCAATCGAGCGGCACGCCCGCGAGTGGTGCGAACGGCAGCACGATTGCTCCCTGCACCGCCGCCTGGATCGCACCCGCCGCGATCTTGCCAATCGCGATCGCTGGCCGCGGCACGGGCGCGACGAGCACCGCTTTAAAAAAACCGATCTGCCGGTCGAACACGATCGAGATCGCCGCAAAGGTCGCGGTAAACAGCATCGACAGCCCGAGCACGCCGGGAAAAATAAACGTCTGATAATTTCCGGCGAGCCGCGAACTCGAACCAATTCCCGCTCCGAGCACGAAAAGATAAAGCAACGGCTGCAGCAGACCGGTAACCAACCGGGTGCGATCGAGCCAGAAACGTTTCAGGTCGAGCACGACCACCGCATAAATTCCGCGCATCATGAGCCGGCTCCTCCATTCCCGCCGCCCCATTTTCCGCCCGTCGGCGCTCGCGGTCCTCCGTTGAGTCCGCGACCGGTGAGCTTGAGAAAAACATCCTCGAGGCTCGGCTCATGCACATCCACGCGCTGCACTTTCACCGGCAGGTGCCGGAGCAATTCCGGCAGCGCTGCTGCGGGATCGGTGTGCACGAGCATCAGTTCCTCGCCGCCGGGCTCCGGCGATAATGCATGCTCCGTCATCCACGCGCGCGCCTTCACATCGTTGTCTGTTTTCAACCGGATCACTCCGCCGCCAATCCGCGCCTTCAATGCCCGCGGTGTGTCCAGCGCCACAATCCGGCCCGCATCAATCAGTGCAATACGGTCCGCCACCTCGGCCTCTTCCATGTAGTGCGTCGTGAAAAAAACCGTACGGCCTGATTCCGCCAGCGCGCTGACCTGCGCCCAAAAACCGCGCCGTGCATCGACATCGAGCCCCAGCGTCGCCTCATCGAGAAACAAAATTTTCGGATCGGTCACCAACGCCCGCGCCAGCTCGAGTTTCCGTCGCTGCCCGCCCGACAGCGTTTTCGCCGGCCGGTCCGCCGCGTCAGCCAGACCAAGGCCGCCGAGAATTTCCCCCGCGCGCTTTTTCGCCGCAGCCGAGCCCAGCCCATAAAATAGTCCCATCAGCAGCAAATTTTCGCGGCCGGAGAGCCGTTGCTCGATCGCCGGCTCCTGAAAAACAATTCCCATCACCCGCCGCACCGCATCGCGCTCCGTGACCACGTCGAGCCCGAGCACCCGCGCACCGCCCTCGGTCGGCGCCCGCAACGTCGCGAGGATCGAAAACAGCGTTGTCTTTCCCGCACCGTTCGGTCCCAGCAGCGCAAAACGTTCACCACGCTGCACGAGGAGATCGATCCCGCGCAAGGCCTCGACGTTGCCGTAACGTTTCACGACTTCCCGCACTTCGACGGCAGGCGTGGGAGCAAGGGATTCAGCGGAAGTCACAGCGCGCACAGAAGAAGCAACCTCGCCACCGTTGCAAATTTTTATCGATGAACAGTTGGAAAGTGGCATGGGCATCTTGCCCGTGGACGGCGCTCCGCGCCGCGATGCCATGGGCAGGATGCCCATCCCACCCACGGGCGAGACGCCATACCTTTATACACAAACTTATACACAAACTTACACACAAACGCTGTCTGGTTCCTCTGGTCCGGGGAGCGCCTGCGTCCCGCAGGCCGTGCTGGGCGTC
>DAITQE010000410.1:732-4304 GCA_036833235.1 Opitutus sp. | reverse complement strand
GTTCGGCGCCGAGACGGCGTCGGAGAACAGACGGTCCTTGTCGAGCTTGAACGCCTCGGCCGAGATTTCCGGTGCGCCGCCGAATTCCGCGGGACCTTGTTCGTGGGTGAACGGCGCGAGTGGTTTTAAGGTCACGTGTTGCGAGGCGAGGAAGGCGTTAAAGGCGTCCGTACCAGGTACGAGTTTTCGGTCGTACAATGTGTAGGATAGATCGGAGGCCGCTTTGGTTGCAGCGCGACGTGCCCGATCGGTTTTGAGGTCTGTTTCAACTTTGCTGCGGACCGCGGTGTAATCGGCCGCAGGGTCCATCTTTGGCGGAGTCTTGGGATCAGCTGCCGGTTTTGGGTATCGCGATGGATTCGAATCGTAGAATGCACGGACTTCGGCCTCGGAAACGGTGATCGAAGGGATGAAAGCAGTGATGGGAAAATCGGCGCAACTCACGACGACCTGTGGCGGGATTTCGTAACGAAATGAATTATCCTCAAAGAACTTCGTGAGTAAGGCATCGTTGACGGGGATCGAGGGATTGTAGCTGGCGTAGTCCACGGTCGCCACTCCGAGAGTCCATGTAGATTCAGCCTGCTCCAGTTGCATTTTCACATCCGATGGCAACACATAACCCGGACCGGCCAGCAGCTTCTGCATCTTGTCAATGCGGACATCATCGGCGAGCACGCGGCTGACACTGGCCTCACTCAGGCGGGAGTTGGTTTTCAGCGAATCGCGAAACGTGGCGTAGCGTTGCGGGTCGAACTGACCGTTAGGGCCGGAGAATACGCGCAAGGCTTTGATGTGATCGGCGATCTCTTGCGTCGTGGGCGCGGGAAGATGAATTTCGTCCGCGAGCATGAGAGTTGCGGCCCGTTGGAAACCATATTCCTGCAGTTCGGCGCCTTCGGCCGGATAGCCCGTTTCGAGCTGTGCACTCAAGGAAGCGTCGCCGAAGAGCCGGGTTTGATCGTCTTGGGATCCCAGATTATAGCCGAAGACGTGACGCTCGAGAACCTTTCGGCCATCACCACGGGTTCCGGATGAGGGATTGAAGACCCAAATGAGTGGCAGCACCATTAGAAGAAGCATCACTCCGAAAATGATGCGGAAATGGCGTTGGAAATATTTCTGGATCCAAGAAATCATGGGGAGAAACCGCCGACGGTAGGTCACGCGGGTTTGCTGGCAAGGGCGAAGTGGGTCGAGCGGATCGCGCGAGGTGTTGGGCGCCAGCCGGCGCCACCCGATTTACCGAAACAGTCCGAGCTTTAGCGGACGTTTTGGTATTACGATCCAGCCTGCGCGGCGGCGGACGCGGTCGTGGCGGACGAGCCAGCAGGAGAGGAACGGAGGGCGACGTTGTCACCTTCAAGCGGAGCAGAGGATGGCGCGTTTGAATTCACCAACTTGAATTCAATCGGAAGTTGCATCGCGATGAGGCCTGGCTTCCCCCCAAACTGCGGAGGCGTGAAGCGCCAATGTTCAATCGCTGCACGCGCCGCTTCGCCGAACGCCGCGTTCGTGGCTGCGGCGACTTGGCACTGTGCGGTCTTTCCATCTAGATCCACGAGAAACGCCACCACCGCGAATCCCTCCACTCGCTTATTCAGCAGCTCGGCAGGATAAACCGGCTGCTCTTGATGCACCGGGCGAAACTTGGGTTTAGCCTCTTTAAACGTCACGAAATCGACCGTGAAGGAGATTTCATTCTCCACCGGCGTTGTCGGTTCGGTGGCCAGAAGCGCAATTGGACTGAAAAGCAGGGAAGCCGAAAGCAGGAACGCGGTTTTCATCGGATCAGCAGGTGTTTGCGCGATAGAGAGGTTCGTCCAAGTCGGCTTACATCTAGATATAACACCCTAGACGTTCGCAACCGTATTTTTCACTTTTTTTACAAGCCAAGCGGATTTTCGCTCCCGGCACATATTTTGGGAAGCAGCGAGTCGTCTCGGTCACGCGAATGGCGCGGTTCCTCTAATAAGGGGGAACGAAGACCCAACAGGCACGGATGATTGCACATCATCGTCTTGTGAGCCTTTTCGGAGCTCGCGCTTGTTTGATTTTCATTCGCGCC
Organism: Opitutus sp.; assembly: GCA_036833235.1. GTDB lineage: Bacteria > Verrucomicrobiota > Verrucomicrobiia > Opitutales > Opitutaceae > Opitutus. Next base: position 2,236 of record DAITQE010000410.1, on the reverse strand, counting down.
AATTCGCGTTCATTCGTGACTAAAATGAATCGTTTCGACTCATCGGCTGCCGCCGTTGCCACCATCGTTGACAGTTGGTGAATCGCCTTCGAATTACCTTCGCCTCAAATTATCAGCTCATGCCGGAGTTCACCAACATATCTGCTTATCGGTTTACGCCGCTCACAAATCTGTCTGCGTTGCAGAAGCAGTTGCTGCGAGCGTGTGTCGCTGGATGCCTCAAAGGAACGATCCTGCTGAGCCCGGAGGGCATCAATGTTTTCGTTGCTGGCGAGCAGGCTGCAATCGCTGCCTTGCTGAGCGAGCTTCGCGGAATCAATGGGCTGGAAACGCTTTTGCCGAAGGTCAGCCTCAGTGCCGAACAGCCGTTCGATCGCATGTTCGTCAAAATCAAAAAAGAGATCATTGCCTTCGGGGTGGACGGCATTGATCCGGCGAATCGACCAACACGAAAGGTGAGCCCGCAGATTCTGAAGCAGTGGCTGGACGAGAGGCGGCCTATCACGTTGTTGGATACGCGTAACGAGTACGAAGTGAGAATGGGCACATTCCGCGGTGCAGTTTCCGCGGGTATTCGACATTTTCGCGAGTTCCCGGAGGCGGTTCGCGAGCTTCCCGAGACGTTGAAACACCAGCCTGTCGTCATGTTTTGCACGGGTGGAATCCGGTGTGAAAAAGCGGGGCCTCTCATCGAGCGTCTCGGTTTTAAAGATGTGCATCAACTCGACGGCGGAATCCTAAAGTATTTCGAGGAATGCGGTGCCTCGCACTACGAAGGCGAATGTTTCGTCTTTGATCAGCGCGTCGGCTTGGATGCAGCGCTGCAGCCAACCGGTTCGGTCCTATGCGGGAATTGCCAGACGCCGCTAACGAGGGAAGAACAGAAGCATTCGCACTACGTCGCCGGCTCGAGTTGTCAGTTCTGCCGAGGGACCCATGAGAGAGTAGGGCGAACTGCCCTCGGTTAGCCAGGGCGCGTGCCAGTCGAGAGGCGACACGAGCCTGGCTCTGTGAGACGCAAGCCAGAGGCGTCCAAGCCTCGCCCTGCCGGTGATCATTCCGACAACGGTGTGATTGAAACTGCGCTAAGGTTTGGGTTGCGATGGGGCGGTCGCCGGCATCGCAGCGTTCACCTCGAAGGGAAACTCGGCGAGCAGATCTTCGAGTGTCTTCTTGAAAAAAGCCTGGTCGCCGAGCCGCTCGAGTTCCGTCAGATAGTGAGAAAGAACCGGATCGGTGTACTCGAGTGATGTGCCGACGGGATTTTCGCCGTATTCGTCGTCGAGTTTTTTGAAATCCAGCAAGGTGATTCGATTGAGGGGGCGCGCCGGTTGATAACGAAGGTCGCTTGAATCGTCTTCATCAGGAGCGGGCAGCGGCGTGATGAGCGTCAAGTCAACCAATCGGTTCAGGCACTCGTTTAGGAGCTGGGTCGGGACTTTGACCAGATCTCCCACTGTGAGACGCAAGCCAGAGGCGTCCAAGCCTCGCCCTGCCGGTGATC
>DAITQE010000410.1:0-722 GCA_036833235.1 Opitutus sp. | reverse complement strand
CTCCCAGCTGCGATGCGGTGATCGGTGGGAGACAGTCGCGAAAACGCCGCGAAATGGTCAGCAACACGACGAGCATGAGCCGCTCGCGCATTGATTCAGAAAGGTGTCCCCACGCCGCCTGGCTGTTTCGGAAATGGACGTTTTGCACGGCGTAGCTGATTTGGCCGCCGATGAGCACATAGATCCAAAAAATGTAGAGACCGAACATCACGACGAGCGGAAAGCCCAGCGAACCGTAGAGACTTTCGGTGAGAATGACGCGGCGAACGTAGAGGAATGCCAGATAGTTGTTCAGCATCAGCAATGATGCGACCACGAGAGCGCCGGTGAACGCTGCGCGCCAGAATACCCGCGTGTGAGGAATCACGCGGTAAAAGAGAGTGAGCAACAGGACAACGAGCGTGAATGAAAAGGCGGGCAGGGACCATTGTAGTGCCACGTTCACCTGCTCGGAAAAAGGCAAACTCGACATGGCATTCGTGAAAACGCTCAGGAAGGCACCGGCGCTGAGCAAGGTCACCGACGCGAAGAAGAGCACGGCGCCGAGCGTCAGGATCGTCCAATAATAAACGATACGCATCAACAACGAACGGCCACCGCGCACGCCCCAGATTTCATTAAACGTGTCTTCGATGGTCTTGAACAGGACCAGCACAATGAAAACGAGAGAGAAAAAACCCACCGTGCCGGCCGAGCCTGACCGTCCTTGGCTGATGAAAGTG
>DAITQE010000409.1:0-4305 GCA_036833235.1 Opitutus sp. | reverse complement strand
CAACGACGGCACGCCCACGATCAAGCCGGCGAACGCGGCGCTGAGTCCGCCGACGATCAGCGCGACAAAGAAGAGCAGGCCTTGTTGCAAAGCGGTGCCGCCTTCTGCGCCGAGGAAATGCGGTCCTGCAAAAATGGAGACAGCGGCGGCGAGATAAGCGCCGACCGACATGAAGCCGGCGTGGCCGAGGGAGAACTGACCGGTGTAGCCGTTCACCAGGTTAAGGGAGACGGCGAGAATAACATTGATCCCGATTCCGGTGAGAACATCGAGGTAGTAAGCGTCAATGTGATCCGAATAGTAGAAGACGCCAAACGCGACGAGGCAGCTGGTGACGAGGGCGAGATGAGGCTTCGGGATCATCTCAGACCTTTTCGACCGTGAATTTCCCCAGCAGGCCGGCTGGCCTGAAGAGCAGGATGATAATGAGGATCGCGAACGCGATGGCGTCTTTATACGTGGACCACTGACTGCCGCCCACGAAGGTTTCAACGGTGCCCAGCAGCAACCCGCCGAGTGCCGCGCCGGGAATATTGCCAATCCCGCCGAGGATCGCCGCCACGAATGCTTTGAGTCCGGGCATCACGCCCATCAAGGGATCGATCGACGGATAATTAATCGCGTAAAGAATGCCGCCCGCGCCGGCGAGCGCAGATCCAAGTGCGAACGTAAATGCGATCACGACATCGTTGTTTACCCCGACGAGTTGGGCCGCTCGCGGATTGAGGGACACGGCCCGCATGGCGGTTCCGATCTTGGTGCGAAATACGATGAACTGCAGCGCGATCATCAGCACCAGTGCGACGCCAATGACGAACAGCTGATTACTGGAGATGGAGAGGTCGGCGACGTGAAAATTGGTGACGGGAAAAATCGCCGGGAAGGTCCGGGGCGCGGCGCCAAACACGAGTTGACCGCTGTACTCGAGCAGCAAGGACACGCCGATCGCGGTGATCAGCACATTGAGGGTTGGCGCACCTCCGCGCGTGCGCTGCAGGACAATTTTCCAGCCCGTCCGGGCCGCGACCCAGCCGCCGATTTCGGCGCCGGCCCAACACGCGAGCACACGCAAGGCGGTGCTGAATTCGCCGTGCTTGAAATGCCTTAACAGCAGGAACGCCAGGCCTCCGCCCGTAACCACTCCCGCGAGAGAAACGAGATTGAATTCGGTTGGCTCCCGGAGCGGCCGATAAGCGGTGCGCTCGATTCTCATGCCGAGCAGCGCGCAAACGACCATCGCGACAGCGAGGACGAGCAGTCCACCCCACAACGTTCCTTCCGGCACCAGATGCCCAACGTAGTAACCGATGTACGCGCCGACCATGAACACATCGGAGTGTGCGAAATTGATGAAGCGCAGTACGCCGTACACCATGGTGTAGCCAAGCGCGATCAGCGCGTAGATGGCGCCAAGCGAAAGACCGTTGAGCAGCTGTTGGAGGAATTCGGACACGTGATGAAAGCTGAGAGCTAAGAGGCCAGAGCTGAGAGCCCGGTCAGCTGAGTGAACTGCGGAGGCCGCTCAACCTTCGACCAATTTCTTCTCCCTCGCCGTAAATATGTATACGCGCTTCTTCACTCAGGTAACGGCGATTTCGGGCGATTGTAGCCGGAGTGATGACTTCATAGAGGGATCCTGCAGCATAGCCGATGAAGCGCGCAAAATCCGGATCGGGCCTCGCGGATCCTTCGGCAATGTTGGAGGGAATTGACACGGCTGCGCGGCGAATTTGGTTCGTCAGTCCGAACCGCTCCATCTCTGGAAAATCTTGCGATTCAGTGTAGATGAGATCGGCAAAGAGAACTGCCCGTTGCCAGACGGCGAGTTTTTCGAATTTGAACACGTGGATCGGGGTTGGGTTCGCAGTTCTTGTACAGTGACTAGGCCGACCACTAAACGAGAATCAGAAAACAGGACAGAGCGTTTCGGCACGGCAAGCTTTTCAAAGTGAACGCAAGCCTGTCATCGCTGAATTCCGTGCTCTCAGCTCTAGCCTCTCAGCTCTTAGCTCTGCGGCCCGCCGCGCCCATCATGGCGCCACCGTTTTCAAAAACTCCAGTTTGCCGTCTCTGATTGCGATGATCGCCGCGGGCTTCGATGCGTCCCGGTTGGCATCGATGGTCGTTACGCCGGTGACGCCAGAGAAATTTTTCGTGGCTGCCAGCGCGTCGCGCAGCTTTGGGCCGTTGGTGCTGCCAGCGCGTCTAATCGCGTCCACGAGCACGTACGCCGAGTCGTAGCCCAGCGCGGCAAATGCGTCGGGGTTTTCGCCATCCCAGCGTTTCTTGAATTTTTTCACGAACGCTTGCACGGCTGGCTCCTGGTTTTCCGGTGAGAAATGAGTTGAGTAAAAACAGCCATTGAGGGCGTCACCGCCGATCTCGAGCAACTGGTCGGCCACCCAGCCGTCGCCACCGAAGAGTGGCACCGTGATTCCGAGTTCACGCGCCTGACGCGCAATCAGTGCCGCTTCAGTATAGTAGCCAGGAACGAACACCGCGTCCACCTTGGCAGCTTTCACCGCCGTGAGCTGAGCGCGGAAGTCCTTGTCGCCTTCCTGATATTTCTGTTCGACCGCGACGCGGCCGCCGCCCTGGGTGAAGGTATTGCGGAAATATTTCGCGAGCCCGACGCTGTACGCGTTGGATACGCTCGAAATGATCGCCACTTTTTTCGCGTGCAGGTCGGCTTGAGCAAACTTCGCCATCACGGTGCCTTGGAACGGATCGATGAAGCAGACGCGGAAAATGTAATCGCCGGTTTGAGTTACCCTTGGGTTGGTCGCCGCGGGGGCGATCATCGGGATTTTGTATTTTTGTGCGACCGGAGCGGCTTCGAGCGAACGGCCGGAAGCCACTTCGCCGAGCAGGGCGATGACCTTGTCGCGCGCAATCAGCTTTTTCACCGCGGTCGCAGATTCGCCGGGCTTCGTTTGATTGTCTTCGGTGATGAGTTCGATTTTGCGCCCGAGCACTCCGCCCGCAGCGTTGATCTCTTCGAAGGCGAGAGCGATGCCCTCGTGGGATGATTGGCCGAAACTCGCCTCCTTCCCGGTGAGCGAAGCGTACTCGCCAACTTTGATCGTGGGGGCAGCCGACAATGAGCAGGTGGCAACACCGAGAGCGATCAGCGTACGAAGGGAAAAGGTCATGGCGGAAACGGATTTGGGCGACGGCGGAGACTGGGACTGAGCAGGAGGATGATGGCGGGCCAGCTTGGTTTACGGCGCGATGCTCTGAACGAACTTAAAAGCGCCATCCTTCACGGTGATAATAACGGCGCTCTTGGACGCGTCGCGTTTTTCATTGATCGTGATCGTGCCGGTCACAGCGGGGAAGTTTTTCGTGGTGGCAAGCGCATCGCGGATTTTTGCGCGATCGGCCGATCCGGCGCGTTCGATCGCATTTGCGAGGACGAGGACGGAGTCGTAGCCGAGCGAAGCATTGGAATCGGGCGCGAAGCCTTCGCCCCAGCGTTTTTTGTAAGCGGCCACAAAATTTTGGACCCGTGGTGACGGATCCTGCGGCGAGTAGTGGGAGCAGAGATACGCACCTTCGATGGCTTTGCCGCCGAGCTCAATCAGCGCTTCGGCCTCCCAGCTATCCGCGCCAAACATCGGCACGGTGATGCCGAGATCGCGGGCTTGTTTCACCATCAACGCGCCTTCGGCGTAGTAACCGGGATTAAAAATCGCATCGACGTGCGCGGCGCGGATCGCAGTGAGCTGCGCTTTGAAATCCTTGTCGCCTTCCTGGTACTTCTGCTCGGCAGCGATGGTGCCACCTTTGGCGAGAATCGCTGCTTTGAAATATTTCGCGAGCCCGACACTGTAGGCGGACGAAACGCTGACCATCAGGCCAAGGCGTTTTGCTTTCAGAGTACCCATCGCGAATTTTGCCATGACCGGTCCTTGAAAGGGATCGATGAAGCACACGCGGAAAATGTAATTACCGACCTCCGTGACTTTCGGATTGGTCGACGCGGGCGTGATCATCGGAACCTTCGCGTTTTGGCAAATCGGTGCACCCTCGAGCGACCGGCTGGAGGCGACTTCGCCGAGGATGGCGACGACCTTGTCTCGTGAAATAAGTTTTCGCACGGCGGTGCCGCTTTCACCGGCTTTCGACTCGGTGTCTTCGGTGATCAGTTCCAACTTTTTGCCGAGGACGCCGCCAGCAGCATTGATCGTTTCGATGGCGAGAACCGTGCCTTGATGCGATGATTGGCCGAGACTTGCTTCCTTTCCGGTCAAGGAGGCGTACTCGCCAATCTTGATCGTGTCTTGAGCCCGCACCGTCGTGACG
>DAITQE010000408.1:0-4305 GCA_036833235.1 Opitutus sp. | reverse complement strand
CGTCAACACGGTTGTACCGGTGGCCGAGCTCGAGGCGGAGGGCGTAAAATGGGCGAACGAAATCATGGAAAAAAGCCCGCTGGCGATCCGGCTGCTCAAGAGCGGATTCAATGCCGAACTTGACGGGCAGGCAGGCATTCAGGAACTCGCGGGCAACGCGACGCTGCTTTACTATATGAGCGAAGAGGCGAAAGAGTTTCACGGTGCTCAGCGCGAGAAACGGAAACCGAACGCGCGCAAGTTTCCCTGGTTACCGTAGTGCGAGACGCGTGGCGTTTTGCCCGTAAGGGAAAAAATGCGTTTCGTTGTAGCCGGGGTCGGCGACCCCGGACCGGCCTCAGCGAGGCCGGCTACAACGACGCTGTCTTTGGAAAGTTGAACCGAGAACTGGCACCGGCCTCACGCCTCAATCGGAACACCCGCTGCGAGGCGACGAGCTTTGAGTTCGGCATTGATCTCATTCACGCGCGCGTCGGTAAGCGGGTAGAAAAAGAAAATGATCATCGAAACGATCCCCAGTCCCGCGGGAAGCAAACTCATGAGCTGCACAATGCTGTTTTTCACTTCGACCGTCGGGATGACGTTCGCGGTGAACCCGGCAAACGACATCAGGTGTAAAGCGAAAAATGCTGCGAGCGCCCAGCCGATTTTTTGGCTCATGGTCGAAGCGGAGAATACGAGTGCCGTTGTGCGCCGACCGCTGTGCCATTCGCCGTAATCCGCGGTATCCGCGTACATCGCCCAGAGGAGCACGGGAAGAGGAGCACCCGAGAGATTGCCCAACACCTCGATCGCGAAAATTGCGCCGAGTTGGCCGGGCAACAGAAAATAATACGACGCGGTGCAGAGGATCGAGATGGAGAAGAGAACGAGAAACAGCGGCCGTTTGGCAAACCGCACCGAAAGGAAACTAGTCAACAAAACGCCAGCCACCGACGCGCTCTGGCCAACCGTGGTGAACGCCGAAAGCAATCCGGTGAGCGTGAAGTTATGTCCGAGGAAAGGCAGCGGACTCTCAGGCGAGCCGTTGTAAATGTAGTACTTGAAATAATGCGCCGAGACCGAACTGCGCATGCCGACAAACAGAATCCACGTCAGCGTTGTCGCGGTTAGCAACAACCAGGCTTTGTTGGTGAGCACGTACTTCATATCGCGGAAAATAGACGTGTTCTTATCGGGCACGGGCTTGATGCGTTCACGCGTACCGAACCCCGTGATCAGGAAAAATCCAACGGCGACGATCCCGTAAACAACGAATGCGAGTTGCCAGCCGCGCTGCAAATTTCCGCCGCCGAGGGTGTCGACCAATGGAAGCAGGGTCGCGGAGACCACAATGCCGGCGGAGAACGCGAAAATAAACTTCATTGACGACAACTGAGTGCGTTCTGCCGCGGTCGTTGTCATCACCCCGAGCATCGCGGTGTACGGGATGTTCACCGTGGTGTAGAGCATCATCAGGCCGTTGTAGGCGAGGTAAGCCCAAACCAGTTTGCCGCTGGCGCCGAGGTGCGGCGTCGTAAACGTCAGCACGCCGAGCACGGCGAATGGCACGCAGCCATAAATAATATACGGCCTGAATTTTCCGAAACGACTTTCGGTTCGATCGGCGAGCATGCCGATGATGGGATCGTTAACGCCGTCCCAAATCCGGCTCACCAACAGCATGGTGCCGAGCGCTGCCGCGCCGATCCCGAAGACGTCCGTGTAGAAAAACGGCAGATACACCATGAACGTTCGCCAGTAGAGGCAGGAGGCGAAATCGCCGCAGCCGTAAGCCAGTTTTTCGCGAATCGGAAGTTTTTCCTGGGTCATGATGGGGTCACACAGTCGACGTCAACGAGCGGGGCAGCCGAAGCGCGTTCGGCACGGCGAGACAATAATCTGGCTCTCACAATGCCAGCCTGAACTTGGGCGCAAAATTGAGTTTGGTTGCCGGCAACATGTGAGCGACAGCCGAGATGCGCTCGCCCAACGAACCAAACCTTAGGCCACAGAGGACACAGCGCCGACACGGAGTTCACAGAAGAAGCACCTTGATCGGAAACCAGCGGCTGTGCTTCCCCGGATATTTCTTTCCAAACTATTTGAGAGCGCTGATCTGCGCTCATCTCCGCTGATTTGGATTAGCGCCGATCAGCGCTCATCAGCGTTCCAATCCGCTTCCGGATTTGTTCGGTTGCGGCTGCGCCGCTCTGTGCACTCTGGTGCGCCACGCCTTGGTCGGAATCGCAATGATCAAAAAAAAGTGCGGCCGAAATGGCCGCACTTTGAAATTGGCGAATGAATCCGAATCTTACTTGCCGAGGCTTTTGCGGAGGTCAGCTAGTTGATTCGCGCTGCCGAGCAGCGTGTTGCGGCTGGCGATAAACTTCGCGTACTCTTCGATGAAGATCTTGCCCGGCGGACGGAAGTCGAACTCGGAAGGTTTGTCGCGGAAAAACTCGCGATGGACGCGCGTCCAGACAAGCCGGCCGTCGGTATCGATGTTGATCTTTGTTACGCCAAGCTTGGCCGCGGGCAGGTACTCATTGACATCGACGCCCATCGAGCCGGCGATCTTGCCGCCAGCGGCGTTGATGCGCGCGACTTCATCCTGTGGAACACTGGAGCTGCCGTGCATAACCAGAGGGAAGCCGGGGAGACGGGCCTTGATCTTCGTGAGGACGTCGAAGTGCAGCGACTGCTTGCCCTTGAACTTGAACGCGCCGTGGGACGTGCCGATCGCACACGCGAGCGAGTCACAACCGGTCTTCTTCACGAAGTCTTCAGCCTCGGCCGGGTTCGTGAGCATCGCGTTGCCTTCCTCGACTTTGATGTCTTCCTCGACGCCTCCGAGCATGCCGAGTTCGGCTTCGACGGAGATGCCCTTGGCGTGAGCGGCATCGACCACGCGCTTGGTGATCTCGACATTTTTGGCGAACGGATCGTGCGACGCATCGATCATCACCGAGGAGTAGAAACCGGAATTGATGCAGTCGTAGCAGGTTTCCTCATCACCGTGATCGAGGTGAACGGCGAAAATCGCGTCTGGGAAGATCTCGGAGGCGGAGCGGATGATCGCTTCGAGCATCTTCTTGTCCGTGTATTTGCGCGCGCCTTTCGAGATCTGAATAATGAACGGCGCTTGCGATTGGATAGCGCCCTTGAAGAGGCCCATCGCCTGCTCGGCGTTATTAATATTGTAGGCGCCAACGGCGTACTTGCCGTAAGCGTGTTTGAAGAGTTGCGCGGTGGTTACGATCATAAGCGTGCTTTTTTTCTAACGATTAAACGAAGGCAGCGGGCGCGGGGAGCCACAAGTGTATTCTCTGCGCGTCTCATGTCATGTTTCGTGACAAAAAACGCATAGACTAGACTACCGGCGGCAGATCTTCAGCAACCACGACAGACATCCGGAGGAACCGCGCCGGAATCGACCACGGATTTCACTGATGAGCACGGATACAAGCCAAACGGGTTAACCGCCGCCGCCTGCTTTCGGCGCGGTCGGAGTCGGCACAGTGGAGGTTGCGCCCGTTGCGGCGTTGGCGCGGCTTTCCTGGAATTGTTTGCGCATGGCAGCGCTCAACTGAGCCTGCGCCTGCTGCTCTTGTTGAAGTTGTCGCAATGCGTCGACTTGAGGCGCCGCGAGAACTCCGAGTGCCTGATTAATCGTCGCGTCGGTAACCGGTACACGCGCGCTACCTCCGCCGCCTCCCACGGCCAATTGCATTGGCCCACCACCACCAATAAATACGCGATTATTCCCACCCCTTTGCGTCTGCGACGTCGTCTCGAGAATCTTGACCATCTGGGCCGCCTGTTCGGAAGAGAGCGGGGTGGACGAGTAGCTGAGCCGCTGCGCCAGCTGATCTACGACACTGCGTTGCGGTTGAGTTTGCTCGTATTCTTTGTACTGCGAAAAGCCTGCTTCACCAAGCGTCGCTCGAATGCTGGCATCAACATCCGCCTGCGCATCCGCTACTAGCTTTCGAAACGTGTCGCGATCAGTACGAGGATTCGTGCCTTGTTCGCGAGCCGCAGCCATCACATCCATCACGGCTGTGCTCTTCTCCACGAGCAAATTTTTGAACTTCTCCAACTGTTCGGGGCTAAGATTAAGCGACTTGAATAGGTCCGCGTAACGTGCGTCGAGCGCGGCCCGCTGCTGCAGAGCCATCAACCGCTGCACTTCCGGGCGATCCATCATCGCGGCAAACTCGTTGCGCAATTCATTGCGCCCAATTCGCTGCCGACCGGCGGGTGGGCCATTTTCTGGAGGTGCCTCGGACGGTGTGTCACCGGGCTCCTCCTTTTCCTCGTGGG
>DAITQE010000407.1:0-4311 GCA_036833235.1 Opitutus sp. | reverse complement strand
TTTCAGAGCTGACCGATGATGTGGCCGCCATGGGCTCGCAGATGTTCAAGGTACGCTTCCCGTTTGTCCACGAGCTGCAGCGCTATTCCGTGGAAAAATTCAAGGCGGATCTGCTCGCCGGCGCCACGCTCACGCTGGTCTCGATCCCGCAGGCGATTGGATTCTCGCTCATCTTGAATCTTCCACCGCAGCCGGTCATCGCCTCGGTCATCATCGGCGGATTCGTGGGATCGCTCTTCTTCTCCTCCCATCATCACGTTTTCGGTCCCACGAGTTCGATCAGCCTGATCGTCGCCGCGACCATCGCGGCCAACTCCGCCTCGGGCATGGAGCCTCTGCAGTTGGCAATCTATCTTTCCTTCCTGATCGGCGCGATCCAGTTCCTGGCCGGTCTGCTGAACTTCGGCGAAATTACCAAGTTCATATCCCGTTCCGTTGTGGTCGGTTACAGTACCGGCATCGGCGTCCTGCTGTTCGCCACCCAGCTCCACAATCTACTCGGCTACAACGTCGGTCCCGGACAGAATTTTGTGACGAACGTCTGGCAGGCAATCGCCAATCTCGGCACCATGGCGATCCAGCCGTGGGCCGTCGGTATCGGGGTCTTGACGCTGCTGGTTTTCGCCGCCCTGCGACGCTTTCGGCCAAAATGGCCGGAAGCCTTGATCGGCCTCGCACTGATGGGGTTGCTCGCAAAACTTTTTACCCTCATCGATCCTACCGTACCCTTTCGAATGGTGAAGGACGAGGGCGCGTTGCAGGCGGTGATGCCCGCATTCGCCGGTTTTCACTTCGGTGCGCACAAGCTCCATCTTCTCCCGGAAATCGCGGGCACCGCCGTGGCCATCTCGATCCTCGGCATGCTGGAAGCCGCCTCGATCACAAAATCGCTCGCCGGCAAGAGCGGACAGAAAATCGAACCCAACCAGGAACTTATGGGCATGGGCGCCGCCAACATCGCGTGCTCCCTCTTCGGCTGCGTGCCGGGATCGTCGTCGTTTGCTCGCTCCGCGGTGAACTTTCAGAGCGGCGCCCGGACGCAAATGTCTTCGATCCTCAGCAGCGTCGTGGTGCTGCTCGTCCTGCTGTTCGTCACCCCGGTGTTTAATTTCATCCCGGTCGCCGCACTCGCCGCCCACCTCATCCGCGTCGGCATCAAGATGATCAATCGCCACCAGATTCGCATCGCCTGCCGTTCGACCCGTTCCGACGCCGTTGTTTTCCTGATCACACTCGCCGCGTGCCTGCTCCTTAAACTGGATACGGCGATCTACACCGGCATCGGTGTCGCGCTCGCGCTTTTCCTGCAGAAGACCAGCACGCCGAGCCTCGTCGAATACACCATCAATCCCAAGGGCGACCTGACCGAGCTCGCCGAGCCGTCGCAGCGCACGCATCCGCAGATTTCAATCATTCACGTCGAAGGCGACTTGTACTTTGGCGCCGCGGATTTGTTTCAGGAGGAGGTGCGGCGGCTCGCGGAAAACCAGGACATCCGCGTCCTCATCCTCCGCATGAAAAACGCCCGCCACCTCGATGCCTCCACCGTGATGGCGCTGGAAAATCTGCACGACTACCTTCGCCAAACCGGCCGGCATCTCCTGATCAGCGGCAGCAACCAGGATGTCACCCAGGTTTTGCAGAATAGCGGGCTGCTCGCGCAACTCGGGGCGGAGAATCTTTTCCCGGCCGAGGCCAATCCCACCTCCGCGACCCGCCGGGCCTTGCTCCGCGCCAAGGCTCTGCTGCCGCAGCAGGACGTCGAAGTGCGAATCTTCTACGACACCAGTCATGTGCCGCCGAATACGCCACCGCTGCCGCCCATTCCGCCGCCGCCCGCCACGGGCTCCGCGGGCTGACGCGAAGTTTGGCGGAGTTCGACCTAAATCCGCATTCGTTTATCCACTACGCGCCGCCGCGTTGACCACCCGAGCCCCGCGTGCTTCGCCTCACGCCGCCTTCGTCTTGGTTTTTTCGACCAGCGCCAACAGTAGATCGCTCTTCGAAAGACTGCCCAATAATCGACTGCTCGTCGGTTCGATGACTGGCAGGCGTTCGAAGCTGTGTCCGAGAAACGCCCCAAGCGCCTCGCTCAACGACTGCTCGGGGCCGATCCGCGGAAAGTCGTCGCGCATGATATCGCTCGCAATCACCAAACCCGCGAGATCAGCGTCGCCCAGGTATGGCTTGATGTCATGCAGCGAAACAGCGCCGACGAATCGTCCCTCGGGCCCGGTCACATAGATGTTGTTGACGCGTACGGTCAGAAACATCCGCGCAATGTTCGCAAACCGTGCCGTCGTGGCGACCGCCGGTGGGTCGCCTTTCATCAAATCCTTCACGTTGCCGACCGGCATGGCCGGAGCCGGAGCTTCCGCCGCCTTCCGGCGGAGCGCTTCACTATAGAGCGACTCGCCTTGCAGTCCCTTCGCCGTATAATAGGCGATCACGTTGCACAGCATCAGCGGCAAAATGATGTCATAGCTCAATGTCATTTCGAACAGCATGATCACCGACATGACCGGCGCGTAACTGGCCGCAGATAAAAATGCTCCCATGCCGACCAGCGCAAACGCCTGCGGATCCACGGCACCGGCGGGCCAGAACGAATGAATTCCCGTACCAAACAGATACCCCGCACTCGCCCCCATGAAGAGCGACGGCGTGAACACGCCACCCGGTGCTCCGGAACCAAACGACGACGCCGTGGCGAGCCACTTCGCCAGCATAATCGGGATCAGGAGATACCAGACGATGTGTCCATTTAAAATCGTCACGACCACCGAATAACCGTTGCCGCACACCTCCGGGTAGAACACGGCAATGTCACCCACAATGATTCCGCCAAGGATCAGCCGGGCGATCGGCGGAATAGTGGTGGCCACGAATAATTTTTCCGCTCGTCGCAACGAACGCAAAAACCACGGCGCAAGCGTGCCAGCAATCAGGCCGAGCACGAGGTAAGGTAGCATTTCCCACGGCGAGCTCAGCTTGAATGCCGGAACGTGATAAAGCTGCTGGGCGTTCGTCAGCACCCGCACCGTCAGCGCCGCGGCCACCGCTGAAATCGCCAGTGGTCCGAGGCTTTCCATCGCGATGGTGCCGAGGATAATTTCAGCCACGAAGAATGAGCCGGCAATCGGTGCATTGTAAGCCGAGGCAATTCCCGCGGCCGCGCCGCACGCCACCAATAGACGCAATTGCGGCGGGGAAAACTTTCTCCAACGACCGATGAGCGATGCCATCATCGCGGCGAGTTGCACCATCGGGCCTTCTCGTCCGATCGAACCTCCCGAGCCGATCGAGAACAGCGCCGCCGAACATTTGACCAAACTCGCGCGCACCGGAACCCGCCCCGAACCGATCGCAATCGCTTCCATGTAATCGGTGGAGCTTTGCCCCCGCCAGATGCGCTTCCCCCACATCAACGTCATGCCCGCCAGACCGCCACCGGCCGCGGGCACCGCGATGCACGCCCACCACGGCAACTGACGCATGGTTTCAACGACACCTTCGCTGCGGCCAGTGAGCAGTTGGTGAATCCCTTCCGCAAATACGCTAAACAACAGGGCCGAAAGGGCACCCAGGAAGCCAGCCACGGCTGCCCACAGTAACGTAATCTGCCACTCGGTCGGCTGGAGTTTTTCTTGGACCCAAAGACGCCACCGCAACAGCCGCATCAGCCGTTGCAGCAGTTGCTTCGCGGGATCGGTGACCGCCTTCATGCCGCGGCGCCGCGAGCCAGAAGTTCGCGGAACTCCGATTCTGTTTTCGCTGAGAGCAGCCCCTCACGTGCCCCGGGCACTCTCAACAACCGGGAAATCGCCGCGACCAGTCGCAGATAGCCTTCGACCTGCTGCCGGGGCGTGCCAATCATGAACATCAGCCGCACGTTGGGATGCTCTCCGTCAAAGCCGACGCCGGGCGCGGCGATTCGCGCCACGCCAAGAACGATCCGATCGACTGCAGATGTGCGGGCGTGCGGCAGCGCGACATCGATCGCGATGCAAACCGGCGCGACCATCACTCGCTCGAGCAGGTCGATGAGCAATCGTTCGCCGTTCGTCACCCCCGGTTGCCGCGCCAGTTCGGCGTGCAGCCCTCGCAGAGCGGCTTCCCGCGAACCCGCGATTAGGTCGAGCATTACTACGTCGGGGTTGGCGATAAGTTCCTTCGGCGGTTGCACGTGCGGACGTCAACGTAGCGCCGTCAGGTCACGAAACAAGCTCGCGTGTGAAAGTTGCGGCGCCTCCAGGTGCAAACTTCAGGAGCGCGCTCCGCAAATGTAGCACGAGTCGCCCCCTGGGAGCG
>DAITQE010000406.1:0-4333 GCA_036833235.1 Opitutus sp. | reverse complement strand
ATGTAATGGTTCCGATGGAGCACCTGCGGGCCACGAGGCCCTCAGTTCCGTCCATCCATCCATCATTCCGGGAGGGGCGGGTCCGACGGGATCCGCCCCTCCTTTTTTTAGAATTCTTTCGGTTGTTCAGTCGGCATTCGGCGTGCTAGACGAGGTTCTGCCCCCCGACTCAGTTCCGTTTCAATCTCATGCTTTGGAGATCATTTTCCCGCACGCTATTTTGCAGCATCGGCGTCTTCATTGGCTGCTTTGCCAGCAGTCGAGCGTTGGCGGCACAAGAAAACGCGCGGGCGACAATTGTCCGGGCAATCCTCGCCACGGACGATGGCCAGAAACGCGAGATTATCGGCTCGCTCGCTGGACAAGGCGATGACGTGGTCCGGGAGCTGTTTACCGCCTGGCGTCAAGACAGCCTGTTCATTTACACCGCGCCCGATGGCGCGAAGATTCCCGTCGAGCTGAAGGGTGACAAGGATGCGAACGACTCCCAGGCGGCGATCCGGGTGGACAATGGTGAACCGCTGAAAGACGGCGCCGGGCAGCAACTCCGCCTCATCGACACTGATTTGGTCGCCGTGGAACACGACGCGAAACTCCGCCTCGCGATGAAAAACGTGGTCGATCTGCTCGACCTCGGTTCTCCGAATCTCGCGATACGCCTACGAGCCATCCAGACCATCGGCTTTGCCCAAAAAGACGACAAACTGCCGACGTTGCGAGCGCGCAGTCAGATCGAGACGGACGGCAAAGCCAAACTCGCGTTGCGCGAAGCGATCGCGCTCATCCAACTGGCCAATCCTCACGACGACGTGAAACTCAAGGGCCTCGCTGAACTGCGCGTGCTGCACACCTCCGCCAGCTATGACCTGATTAAAGCGGCCCGTGCCAAAGCGGAAGCCGGTGGAAAGCCGGCGGTCGCGAGCGCGGCCGCCGCAGCCCTAAAGGCCATCGAGCAGCACAGGTCACTCATCAATTTTTTCGGCACGCTCTTTCGCGGTCTTAGCGCGGGCAGCATTTTGCTCGTGGTGGCGCTGGGCCTCGCAATCACGTTTGGCTTGATGGGCGTCATCAACATGGCGCATGGCGAGATGATTACTGTCGGGGCGTACGCCACCTATATCACTCAGAATGTTTTTGGTGCGGGCATGCGCTTTACGCTGCCGTTTATAAGTGTTCCCGTCCATTTGCCCGGGCTGCATCTGACGGGCTGGGTTTATCAGCTTTATTTCGTGGTCGCGATTCCGATCGGTTTTCTAAGCGCGGCGTTGGTTGGAATTGCGCTCGAGTGCAGCGTTATCCGGTATCTTTATCGCCGTCCGCTCGAGAGCCTGCTCGCGACGTGGGGCGTGTCGTTGATCTTGCAGCAATTGTTCAAGCTCACGTTTGGCTCGAATAACGTGAACGTGAACAGCCCAGTTTACCTCAGCAGCAACTGGACGGTTTTCGATATCACGTTCGACTGGAATCGCGTTTTCGTCATCGGCTTTGCGGTGGTGATTGTGTTCGGCGTGTGGCTCGCTCTGACGAAAACTCCGCTCGGCCTGCTCATCCGCTGTGTGATGCAAAATCGCTCGATGGCCGCGTGTATGGGCGTGCGCACGGAGCGCGTGAACATGTTGACCTTCGGGCTCGGCAGCGGGCTGGCGGGGTTGGCGGGCGTGTTCGTGACGCAGCTCGGCACCGTCGGTCCCTCGATGGGGCAGGAATACATCGTGGATAGTTTTATGACGGTCGTCGTCGGCGGGGTCGGCAGTATTTTTGGCACCGTGGTGAGTGCGCTCGGGATCGGCTTGGCAGATCAATCCCTCCAACAGATTCTTCTCAGTCCCGTGCTGGGAAAAATTCTCGTGTTGGTCGCGATCATCCTGTTCTTGCAATGGCGCCCCACCGGCTTGTTCGCCGCGCGAAGCCGCAGCCTTGATTAAACAAATTCTGTCCTACTCTCCGCGCCATACCTCATGAGTTCCCCCGTCACCGGACGCGATTCCCTCCCTTCCCGTCACATCGAATTTATTGTGGTCGGTGTCTCGCTGGTGCTCCTGGGCGTGATTTTTCCCGTGCTCAACGCGCATGGCCTGATCAGCAATTTCACGATTACGCTGTGGGGAAAGTATCTTTGTTATGCGCTCCTCGCCATTTCGGTGGACTTGCTTTGGGGTTACACGGGATTGCTCAGCCTCGGCCAGGCGCTGTTCTTCAGTCTGGGCGGCTACATGTTCGGGATGTACCTCATGCTGCTGATCGGCCCGCTGGGCAGCTACGCCAAGGCTGGTCAGAATCCGGCGGGCTTGCCGGACTTCATGGTTTTCCTGGGGCACACGTTTTTGCCACCGTTTTGGCGACCGTTCCACTCATTCAGCTTTGCGATGATGATGGTGTTTGCCTTGCCGGGGTTCGTGGCGCTCGTCTTCGGATTCCTGGCGTTTCGCTCACGAATCAAAGGTGTCTATTTTTCCATCCTCACCCAGGCACTGACCTACGCCGCCTCGATTCTGTTTTTTCGGAACGATCTCACGATGGGCGGCAACAATGGTTTCACGGATTTCAAGTTCATCCTCGGCCATTCGCTCGTGGATAACGACACCGGCCCCGCCACGATGCGCGGACTGTTTGTCGCCTCCGTCGTGGTGCTGCTGCTCGTCTGCCTAGGCTGTCACTGGCTCAACGGCACCAAGTTCGGCCTCGTGCGGCAGGCGATCCGCGACGGTGAAAACCGTGTCCTGTTCAGCGGCTACGCAACGGCTCACTACAAGTTGTTTGTTTTCGTCGCGGCCGCGATGATCGCGGGGATCGGCGGCGCGCTGTTTGTGCCGCAAGCCGGCATCATCAATCCGGATCAGATGACGCCCGCAAAATCGATCGAGGCCGTCGTCTGGGTCGCCGTGGGTGGACGCGGCACGCTCATCGGTCCGATCATTGGCGCGATCGGCATCAACGCGCTCCGAAGCTGGGCCACTCACGCTTACCCGGATTCGTGGCTCATCCTCCTCGGCGCGATTTTTCTCGTTGTCGTATTGTTCCTGCCAGGCGGTGTGGTCAGCTTGCCGTCGAAAATCGCGGCGTTTTGGAAGCGCCGTCGCAAATCTCCTCCCGCTCCGGCGGTGGCCGCGACCAAACCCGCCCCCGACCGCGCATGAGCCATCCGATCCTCACTGTCGAAGACGTTTCCAAAACCTACGATGGCTTCAAGGCCATCTCGGATCTCACCTTCTATCTTTTCGCAGGAGAGCTGCGGACGGTTATCGGGCCGAATGGCGCGGGAAAATCCACTTTCTTCGATCTCATCACCGGCCGGGCCCGGCCGGACAAGGGGAGAATCGAGTTCAGTGCCACGGACGCCGATCAGCGCCGCGACCTCACGACACTCAACGAATACGAGATCAACCGCCTTGGTATTGGCCGCAAGTTCCAGACGCCGAGCGTGTATGTCGAGCATACGGTTTGGAACAATCTGGTGCTGTCGCTGAAAGGCCCGCGCGGCGTTTTCGCTTCATTGTTTCATCGCCTCTCGTCCTCCGACCGCGATCGGCTGGACGAGTTGCTCAAACTCATCCGGCTCGACACCAAACGCGACTGGAAGGCCGGGCTGCTCGCGCACGGCGAAAAACAATGGCTCGAGATCGGAATGCTCCTCGCCCAGGAACCGAAAGTCCTGCTCGTGGACGAACCGGCCGCTGGCATGTCCGACGAGGAAACGCATCGCACGGGCGAGTTGCTTTTGTCGCTCGCGGGCAAACACAGTTTGGTGGTGATCGAGCACGACATGACGTTTGTCCGTCAAATCGCCCGCGACAATCCCGTCACCGTCCTCCATCAGGGACACGTGCTGTGCGAGGGTAAGTTCGACGAAGTCCAGGCCAACCCCAAGGTCCGCGAAGTCTATCTCGGCCGCGGCAAACACGGAACGCGATGAACGCAGACGTCAGAAGTCAGACGTCAGAGGTCAGCTCCTGTAAAACGGCATTACGCGGTCACATGCCACGTTTCGATCTCCGGTCTCCGACCTCTGACGTCTGACGTCTGACCTCTGATCTCTGACATGTCCGCTCTCCTTCAACTCTCCTCCGTCGAGACCGACATCGGCGGCTCGCGCATCCTCCGCGGCGTCAACCTCGAGGTGAACTCGGGCGAAGTCGTCGCGCTCATGGGCCGCAACGGCGTGGGGAAAACCACCACGCTAAAATCGATCACTGGAATGCTCTCGATCCGTGCTGGCACGATCACGTTCGACGGTCAGCGCATCGAAAAAATCCCGCCCGATGCTCGCGCGCGAGCCGGCATCGGTTACGTGCCGCAGGGCCGCGATATATTTCCGCACCTCACGATCGAGGAA
>DAITQE010000405.1:0-4338 GCA_036833235.1 Opitutus sp. | reverse complement strand
CGCACGGTGCAGGAGCTCGACGAGCCGAGCACGGTGATTCTCGAAGCGCTTCGTGCCGGAAAATCGCTCACCGTTGGCTTCGTGAATCACGGTTTCTGGAAGAACCGCGTCGCCGCGCTGCTTCAGGGCAGAAAAATCCGCAATGAGGTTTACACCACGGAGTGGTACGAAAGCCGGCCGACTAATCCGCTCACGATTGCCGATTTCGAATTCTTCTGCGCCCAGAAAGGCATTCGCATCGTCCGCCGGGTGCATCTGGGCGGAAACTGGCACACCCCCTGTCGCACGTTTCCAAACGTCTTCGCCGGCTACGCGCTCTACGATCTCGCGAAGGACTGAAGCCGGTCCCAAAGGTAGGGGGGACTGTCCCAGCCGCCCTGAGTTCCGCGCCTGCACTTCCACCCCGCGTCTGGATAAAATAGTAGCCGCGAGCGTGAGCGAGTGGACGAACCACCACTCGCTCACGCTCGCCGCTACGACCCTCTACGAGAAAACCGTCGCCCTCAGCCTCCGCACACGAGTATCGACCTGTGCTTCGTGGCTATACCCGCGTGAGGTTTATGTTACCTGCCTGGCCACCTAGGCCTTTCCTACTTTCCAAACGCCCCCGCTTGTTTCGACAACTGTTTCTCGATGCTCCCACACACGAGTCCGCAGAGCTCAAAGATCGTTGGATCCGCGATCGAGTAGAAGACCTGCAGCCCTTCTTTCCGCCGTCCAAGGATGTGCGCCTGCGTCAGGGTTTGCAGATGCCGCGACACATTCGCCTGCGTCCCGCCCGTGAGTTCCACGAGCGTGTTCACGCTCTTTTCGCCGTCGAACAGCGAGTGAATCAGCTTCAGGCGCAGCGGCTCCGAGAGCACCGCAAACCGGTGCGCAATCATCACGAGCGCTTCATCAGATAATGGGCGTGGCTTCTTAGACATCGTGGGAAGAGAGAGCCGCTTGACCCATAAAGTCAAATATGCGGATATACGTATAAACTAATACTGTGCTTGCACTGGATTAGCGGTTCTTTTCCGTCCGACACCTTACGCGTCCCGTTCCGGCTGAAGCAACCCCTTCGCTGAACGATCGCCTTCGGCGCTCCCCTCGATCCCGGGGGCCGCCCAGCATCTCGTCCGTCACCCCAAATGAAAATCATCCGCTCTCACCTCCGTTTTGCCGCAGTCGCCTTCGGCGTCGCGCTTGCCCTCACCGGCTCCCGCCTCGCCGCCACCAACGGCATGAATATGGAGGGGTACGGCCCCATCGCCACCGCGCTCGGCGGCGCCTCGATGGCTTACGACAACGGCACCGCCGCCCTCATCAACAATCCTGCCACGCTCGGCTTGATGCCGGACAACGCCCGCCTCGACCTCGCTCTCGGCATCCTCGGACCGCACATCGAGGTCACCAGCCCCGCGACGTCACCCAATATCTTCAACGTGCCGGCGAACCAACGGGCCAGCTCGAGCGCCAAGGCGTTCTTCATGCCAGCGATGGGCTACGCCCGACGTAGCGGCGACTTTGTCTATGGGCTCGGCATGTTCGGCCAGGGCGGCATGGGCTGCGAATACGACGCCAGCTCCTGGCGCGGCCTCGGCTTCGGCCTCGAGAATCGCACCGAGGTGTCAGTCGGGCGCGTCATTGTGCCGCTCGTCTGGAAAGCGAACGATCAGCTGCAAATCGGTGCCACCGCCGACTTCATGTGGGTGGGCATGGATTTGAAAATGGCGATGAGCGGCTCGCAATTTTTCGACCTCGTCATGCCCACCAGCCAGCGCTTCGGTCGTGCCTCAGGGACGATCGTCCAAGGTTTCGGGCAAATGCTCGCGACCCTTCCCGCCGGCACGTCAGTCGACTACGCGTATTTCGACTTCTCCAACGGCGCTGCGTTCACCGGCGAAGCCCGCAGCTACGGCTACGCCGGCAAGGTCGGCGTGCTCTACACGCCGTCGAAGGACCTCCGGTTCGGCGTCACTTACCACACGCAATCGGTGCTGTCCGACATGACCGCGCATAACGACAGTCTTGGTTTCCAGCTCAACGTTCCCGGCATGGGCCAGATGGCGCAGACCCTGAAGGGCGACTTTCGTATCCATAATTTCCAATGGCCAGCCATGCTCGGTGCCGGCCTGTCGTGGAATCCCGCGCCCCGTTGGATGATCGCCGCCGATGTCCGAGAGATTTTTTGGCAGAGCGTGATGAGCGAGTTTAACCTGAGTTTCGTCGCGTCCGGCGATGCCGCCAACGGCTCCTTCGCCAACCAGAATCTCGATGCGGTCCTGTTTCAATCCTGGAAGGACCAGACGGTACTGCAACTTGGCGCCGCCTACCAGGCCACCGGCCAATTGACGCTGCGCGTCGGCGGCAACTTCGCCAACAACCCCGTGCCCGACACCTACCTGAACTGCCTCTTCCCGGCCATTGTGAAAGACCACCTGACAGCCGGCTTCGGCTGGCAGTTCGATGCACGTTCGTCCGTCGATGCGTCGTTCACCTACGGATTCAAGGTCAATACCATCAACGGCTCCGGCGCCGGCGTCAGCCACAGCCAGACCAATGGGCAGGTCATGTACAGCTATCGCTTCTGACCACCGCCTCCCCATCCGCGATCCCCGCCATGAAAAAACTCGTCATCCTCGGCGCCGGCACCGCCGGCACCATCATGGCCAACAAGCTGGCCAAAACCCTCGATCGCGATGAATGGCAAATCACCATCGTCGATCGCGACGGCGAGCATCACTATCAGCCCGGATATTTGTTCATTCCGTTCGGCCTCTATTCGCCCCGCGAACTCGTGAAACCGCGCCGCGATTATCTCCCACGCGGAATCGATGTCGTGTTCGCTCCCATCGACGTCATCGAGCCCGACAAAAATCAGGTTCGCCTGGGCGGCGGCCGGATTCTCTCGTACGATTTCCTCATTATCGCCACCGGTGCGCGTCCCGTCCCGGAGCAAACCGACGGACTCACCGGGCCGGGCTGGCGCAAGGACGTATTTGATTTCTACACACTCGACGGCGCCACCGCGCTCAGCCGCTTTTTCAAACACTGGGCGGGCGGGAAGCTCGTCATCAACATCGTCGAAATGCCGATCAAGTGCCCCGTCGCACCGCTCGAATTCGCATTCCTCGCCGACTGGTGGTTCACCGAGCAGGGCATTCGCGACAAGATCGAAATCGAATACGTCACGCCGCTCCCCGGCGCGTTCACCAAGCCGAAGGCCGCTGCGCTCCTCGGCAATTTCCTCGATCGCAAAGGCATTAAGCTCACCGCCGAATTCGCCACCGGCAACGTCGATACCACCGCGAAGAAAATCATCTCCTGGGACAATCACGAAGTCGCCTACGACGTCCTCGTCTCCATTCCCACCAACATGGGTGACACCGCCATCGAGCGGTCCGGCTTCGGCGACGAACTCAACTTCATCCCGACGGATCAGCATACGCTCCGCTCGAAGGTGAGGGACAACATCTTCGTCCTGGGCGACGCCACCGATCTCCCGTCCTCGAAGGCCGGCTCGGTCGCCCACTTTCAGGCCGACATTCTCTTCGAAAACATTCTCGACGCCATCGACGGTCGCCCGCTCCGCGCGCAGTTCGACGGACACGCGAATTGCTTCATCGAATCCGGTTTCAACAAGGGCCTGCTGATCGATTTCAACTATGACACCGAGCCGCTGCCCGGAAAATTTCCGCTCCCCGGCATCGGCCCGTTCTCCCTCCTCGAGGAGACGAAGATGAACCACTACGGAAAAATGATGTTCCGGTGGGTCTACTGGAACCTGCTTCTCCGCGGCGCCGAGCTGCCCATCGAGGCGGAGATGACCATGGCCGGAAAACGCCGCTGACCATGAACGCACCGATCGACCTCACGCTCACCCAACGCCTCGATGCGCTCGACGCGAAGCTCGACCGCGTGCTCGATGAGGTCGAGGAGATGCGCCGGCTGCGCCGCGAAATCGACGAGCTCAAGGACGATCTCTCCCGTGTCACCCGCGATCTGCTCGCCACGACAGTCAGCGAACTCGAGGACGTCGCCCCCTTTGTCCGCACCGGTGATTTCGCGGATCTCGCCAAACGGCTGATCCGAAATACGAATACACTCAACGACCTGCTCGTTCAGCTCGAAAGCGCCCGCGACTTTCTCAAAGACGCCACTCCGCTCGGCCGCCAGCTCATGCAGGACACCCTCGGGCGACTCGACGAACTTGACCACAAGGGCTACTTCGCGATGGGTCGCGAGCTCGCGCGTGCCGCCGACAACGTCGTCGCCAACTTCACCGTCGCCGATGTGCGTCTGCTCGCCGACAACCTCGTCGCGATCCTGCAGACGGTCAAAAATCTTACGCAG
>DAITQE010000404.1:0-4356 GCA_036833235.1 Opitutus sp. | reverse complement strand
TTGTAGATGATCACCTCGCCCCAGTGAGATCGGAAGGTCGCGAGCCAGTCGAGATGCTCGCTGCTGTGATGAAGTTTATGGATCTCCCAAAGCCAGGGAACGCGATGCAGCATGCGGTGAATATTCCACTCGAGAAAATCCTTGATCACGAAAAACACCACAAACTGCAGCCAAGGCGGTGAGGTGGAGATCAGTTTGATGGATTCAGGCAGTGGAAGTCCGAAATGAAACAGAGCGGTGTTGAGCCACGACACCGTGTAAACGGTCACGATCGCGAGCATCCAGCTTACGTATTGCGCGTTAAAGAGCATCCAGAAGAGATCCTGGACGAAGCCATCCCGAATCATCTCTCGTTTGGGATCTGAAGAGAAGAGCCGTTCCAACGCGAAGACGCCGGCTGAGATGGAGAATAGCCAGAAATAGAATTGTAGATACAGCGGCACAGGATGGCGGGCGGCCGAGCCGAAATATTCGCGATGCGAGCGAGTGACGCAAGGATTCACGAATCGTTGCCGCCAATCTCGACTCCGCGGCGCTTTACCGCAGAGTTTTTCCATGAGCTTTCCGCCCGGCTCCCGTTTCGGCGCCGTCCAGCGCCAGGCGACGTTTAATGAAATCAACGCGAGCGCGCCGCGTCATCGCTTGGTTCGAAGCAGGTGCTGCCGTATCCTATTTTCGCATGCGTAGTCCTGGCTCAAAATTTCGCGAAGCATTACAGGCAGAAAATCCTCTGCAGATCGTCGGCGCAATCAATGCCTACGCGGCGCTGCTCGCCGAGCGCGCTGGTTTTCGTGCGCTCTATCTTTCCGGCGCCGGCGTCGCCAATCACTCACTCGGCATTCCCGATGTGGGCGAAACCACCCTTTCGGATGTGCTCATCGATACCGGCCGAATCGCTCGCCGTGTGAGCCTTCCGCTTCTGGTGGACATCGACACAGGGTGGAACGACCCCGCAACGGCGGTTCGCCGACTGGCTGCCGCTGGCGCCGCCGCGGTGCAGATCGAGGATCAGGTCCCGGCCAAACTCTGCGGTCATCTTCCGGGAAAACAACTCGTCTCCACCGCTGAAATGGTCGCGCGCGTTCGCGCCGCCGTTTCCGGTAAACCCACCGCCGACTTTGTCGTCGTGGCCCGCACTGACGCCGCCGCCAACGAAGGCGTGTCCGCCGCCATCGCTCGCGCTGCGGCTTATGTTGCGGCTGGGGCGGACATGATATTTGCCGAAGCGCTCCACACGCTTGACGACTACAAAAAATTCACCAGCGCCGTGAGGGTTCCTGTCCTCGCGAACCTCACCGAATTTGGCCAGACGCCGTTCTTCACCGTTGACGAACTCCGTGCCGCGGGCATCGCGATGGTGCTCTATCCGCTGAGTGCCAGCCGCGCAGCCGCCGCGGCGTCGCTCGACGTTTACCGAGCGATTCGCCAGGACGGGACGCAGAAGAATGTCGTCGGCGAAATGCAGCCCCGCGCCGATCTCTACGAAACACTCGGTTACGACCGGAAAAAATAATTGTCGTCATGAGCGACTCCACGCGCATGTCCGGACCGGTTTCGAAAGTTAAGAAATCCGTTGCGCTTTCCGGCGTCGTCGCCGGCAACACCGCTATTTGCACCGTCGGCCAGTCGGGCAATGATCTGCATTATCGCGGTTACGACATCACTGATCTTGCTTCGCACGCGACGTACGAGGAGGTCGCGCACCTGCTGATTCACGAGCGCCTGCCGAATCGCGCTGAACTCGAGACATACCGTGCGCGTCTCGTTTCGCTCCGCGGACTCTCCGCGCCGGTTCGCGCAATCCTCGAGCAACTTCCTGCTTCCTCGCACCCAATGGGCGTTCTTCGCACGGGCTGCTCCGCACTGGGTGCGATTGACACCGAACCGTCTGCGATCGGGAGCGCCGGTCCCAACGATCCGGTCGTCGCGCGGGCCATCGCAGATCGGCTCATCGCCTGTTTTCCGGCGATGTTACTCTACTGGTACCATTTTGCTACCACTGGCAAACGCATCGAGGTCGAGACCGACGACCCGACGATCGCCGCGCATCTCCTTCGCCTTGTCCACCAACGCGCGCCCTCCGCGCTTCACGTGCGGGCGCTTGATCGTTCGCTCATTCTCTACGCTGAGCATGAGTTCAACGCGTCCACGTTCTCCGCGCGCGTGATCGCCGGCACGGGCTCCGGCGTTTACTCGTGCGTAACGGGCGCGATCGGCGCGTTGCGCGGTCCGAAACACGGCGGCGCCAACGAGGTCGCGCACGAGATCCAGCTGCGTTATCACGGTCCCGACGAAGCCGAAGCGGACATTCGCGCCCGCGTCGCGCGCAAGGAAATTGTCATCGGCTTCGGCCACCCCGTTTACACGATCAGCGATCCGCGCAGCGCCATCGTCAAGGAGATCGCCCGCGAGCTTTGCGCTGATGCTGGGCAGACGAATTTCTTCAATATTTGCGAGCGCATCGAGGGCGTGATGTGGGAGTTGAAAAAAATGTTTCCCAACCTCGATTGGTTCAGCGCGCCCGTTTACCACGTGCTCGGCGTGCCCACGTCGATGTTCACTCCGCTTTTCGTGATCGCACGCACGGCGGGCTGGTGCGCCCATGTGATCGAGCAGCGCCTCGACGGGAAAATCATCCGCCCCAGCGCGAACTACACCGGTCCGGCCGAGCGCCCGTTTGTGCCGCTCGATCAAAGATGAGTGTCTCGCGAAGGTTTCAAAGGCTCCGAAGGTTCCGGCCTAATTCCCACGGTCTTTCGTTTTGATAATGCAATCCGTTGCGTCGTAGGCTGCGAGCTTGCTCGCGCCCCGATCGCGCCAGCAAGCTGGCGGCCTACACGTTACGACCCCAAACAAAGACTTTGGCCTAATTCCTCCTTCGCCTCCTTCGTGTCCTTCGCGAGCCAATTCCTGCAAATGTCTTCCGCCATCTCCAACGTTCGCCGGCCACCTGACCAGCTCCTCGCCGACCTCGCCGATTACGCATTCAACTACAATTCGCCGAGCGATTCAGCTCTCGATACCGCGCGCTGGTGTCTCCTCGACACGCTCGCCTGCGGCATCATGGCGCTCGCTTATCCCGCCTGCACGAAACTCCTCGGCCCCGTCGTTCCCGGCACCACTCTCATCAACGGTGCGCGCGTCCCCGGCACAAGCTACGAACTCGATCCCGTCCAGGCGGCGTTCAACATCGGCACGATCGTCCGCTGGCTCGATTTCAACGACACCTGGCTCGCCGCCGAATGGGGTCATCCCTCCGACAATCTCGGCGCCATTCTCGCTACCGCTGACTGGCTCAGTCGCAACGCCGCCGCCCGGACTCCCGTTGCGGCGTTCCATTCTCAAATCTCAAATTCCAAATCTCAAATCACCATCCACGACGTTCTCGTCGCCATGATAAAAGCCCACGAAATCCAGGGCGTTCTAGCACTCGACAATTCCTTCAACCGCGTCGGCCTCGATCACGTTCTCCTCGTCCGTGTTGCTTCGACCGCGGTGGTCACCGCGATGCTGGGCGGCACGCGCGAGCAAATCATCAACGCCCTGTCGCACGCCTGGCTCGACGGCTCCGCGCTCCGTACTTATCGCCACGCGCCCAACACCGGCTCGCGCAAATCCTGGGCGGCCGGAGACGCGACGAGCCGGGCAGTGCGCCTCGCGCTCATCGCGATGACCGGCGAGATGGGCTACCCCTCCGCGCTCACCGCAAAAACGTGGGGCTTTCAGGACGTCTGTTTCAAGGGCGAGCCTGTTAAACTGGCGCGCCCACTCAGCAGCTACGTGATGGAAAATGTCCTTTTCAAAATTTCCTTTCCCGCTGAATTCCACGCGCAGACCGCCGTCGAGTGCGCCATCCAACTTCACCCGCTCGTCCGTGACCGACTGGCCGAGATCGCACGTGTTGAGATCACCACCCACGAATCCGCGATCCGCATCATCGACAAAACCGGCCCGCTCCACAATCCGGCCGACCGCGATCACTGCCTGCAGTACATGACCGCGATCGGTCTGATCTTCGGCACGCTCACCGCCGCGCACTACGAGGACAGTGCTGCCGCCGACCCACGGATCGATGCCCTTCGTGCGAGGATGACCGTCGTCGAAGAAAAAATCTTCTCCCGCAACTACCTCGACGCCGAGCAACGTTCCGTCGCCAACGCCGTCCAGGTTTTCTTTGCCGACGGCAGCTCAACCGAGCGCGTTGAAATCCATTTTCCCCTCGGCCACCGCCGTCGTCGCAAAGAGGGAATTCCGCTGCTTCAACAAAAAGCTGCGGCGGCGTTCGCCGCCCACTATGGCGAAGAAAAATCAATCCGACTCACGGCGCTCTTCAGCGATCGGGCTGAACTCGAGAGC
>DAITQE010000403.1:0-4362 GCA_036833235.1 Opitutus sp. | reverse complement strand
TCGCGCCAGCAAGCTGGCAGCCTACAAGATACGATTCCAAAACAAAAGACCTTGGCTTCAACCGACAGGCTCGGCCGGGCGGTAGAGCGCGGCATCGATCACCGACCAGAGATGAATAATCCAGCCGAGATAAAACCACCATAGGAACCCGGCCAGCACGAACATGATTAATGCGCGGAAAATCTTTCCCTGCAGCAGTTGACCCAATCCAGGAATGAAAAAACTCGCGAGCGCCGCGATCACATTACCGGTTGAGCCAGGAGAGGCCATAGGTGCGCCACGTGGACAGATTCGGCCGGCGAATGTTCGCCGTCGAGCAGCCAGTCCCGGCCAAAATTTTCACTCGCGCAGCGAGTGGTCTTACGACGTCCTTTATCCCGACGTCCGCATTCTCACGATCAGGTCTTTCGCCTCAACCGTGTCGCCCACCGCGGCGTTCACTTCGGCCACGACGCCATCGGCCTGCGCGTAAACCGTCGTCTGCATCTTCATCGCTTCCATCAGGAAGAGCTTGTCGCCCTTCGCGATCTTCGCGCCGACCGACGCCGACATGATTACGATCAATCCGGGGATCGGCGCCGCAACCTGCAGCAGATCTCCTGGATCCGCCTTCACGCGCGCTTTTGATTTCGGCGCGACACTCTTGTCCACGATGAACGTCTCGCGCGCGATGCCGTTGAGCTCATAGCCGACGGTGCGGCGTCCATCGTTGTCGGGCGCGCCCACGGTGATGAGGCGGATGATGAGAACTTTGCCCTCTTCAATCTCGACCGAGATTTCTTCCCCCGGCTTGAGCCCATAGAAAAATGCCGGAGTCGGCAGCACGCTCACGTCCCCAAACTCCCGCTGGTGTTTCACAAAGTCGGCGAACACCGCCGGATACATGAGATGCGAATAGAGTTCATCGTCGCTCGGCTCGTGTTTGAGTTTTTCGGCGAGCTCTTTGCGCAAAGCTGAGAGCTGAGAGTCCAGAGCTGAGAGCTTTTTTCCGGCTCTTAGCTCTAAGCTCTTGGCTCTCGGCTTTGTCGCAGCCGTCGCGGCGGCGTATTTCGCCTTCGCTTCCTTGAAGCGTTTGTCGCCGAGCACCGCACGCCAGAGTGGTTCCGGCCAGCCGCCATCTGGCCAGCCTAGTCCGCCCATTAGCATGTCGATCACACTTTCGGGAAAGGGCGTGGAGCCTGGCGCGAGATTCACCACGTCCGCGGGTTTGATGCCGCGGGAAAAGAGAAACAGCGCCAGATCGCCCACGACCTTCGACGATGGCGTCACTTTTACGATGTCACCAAAAAGCTGATTCACCTCGGCGTACGTGCGCGCAATCTCATGCCAGCGGTGCGAAACGCCCATCGAAACGGCTTGCTCCTTGAGGTTCGTGTATTGGCCGCCCGGCATTTCGTGCAGATAAACTTCCGCTGAGCCGGTCTTCGGCGCCGTGTCGAACGGTCGGTAAAAATCGCGAACGTGCTCCCAGTAGTCGGCAAATGTGTTCAGGTGATCGAGATCGAGCTGCGTGTCGCGTGGCGTGTGCTGCAGCGCGGCGACGATCGAGTTGAGATTCGGCTGCGAGGTGCTGCCACTCATCGAGGCCAGCGCCAGATCCACCACGTCCACGCCGGCGTCGCTCGCGCGCAGGACCGACGCAGACGCGATGCCGCTGGTGTCGTGCGTGTGAAAATGAATGGGCAGACCGATTTCCTCGCGCAGGGTCTTCACCAATTTTTGCGCCGCGTAAGGACGGCAGAGACCCGCCATGTCTTTGATCGCGAGAAAATGTGCGCCCATCCGCTCAAGCTCCTTCGCAAGCTTCACGTAATAGTTCAGCGAGAACTTATCGCGTCGTTCATCGAGAATGTCGCCCGTGTAACAGATCGCCGCTTCACAAATCGCGGGCGTGTCCTGCACCGCTTCCATGCCCACGCGCAAATTCGGCAGATAATTCAGTGAGTCGAATATCCTGAAAATATCCATGCCGTTCGCCGCCGCGTGACGCACGAAACCGGCCACGATATGATCCGGATAATTCGTGTAGCCGACCGCGTTGGCACCGCGGAACAGCATCTGAAAACAAATGTTGGGCACACGCATCCGCAGCTGGCGCAGGCGCTCCCACGGATCCTCGTTGAGGAAGCGCATCGCGGTGTCGAACGTCGCCCCGCCCCACATTTCGAGGGAAAAAAGTCCCGGCGCGTGGTGCGCGACCGCGCTCGCGCTCGCGAGCATGTCGTAGCTGCGCACGCGCGTTGCCATCAACGATTGATGCGCGTCGCGGAACGTCGTGTCGGTGATCAGCAGTCGTTTCTGCTTGAGCGTCCACTCAGCGAATTTCCTCGGCCCGAGTTCCAGCAGGAGCTGGCGGGTGCCACGCGGTGGCTCGCCGTGACCAGCCGGAGGGGGAATCGCGGCGGCAAAGGATTTTTCCGGGCGAAAGCCTTTGGCGTGCGGGTTACCGTTGACGATGACGTTGCCGAGAAAATTCAGGAGCTTGGTCGCACGGTCCCGGCGCGGCTTGAACGAAAAGAGTTCAGGCGACGTATCGATCAACATCGTCGTCGCCTGGCCCGAGCGGAACAGCGGGTGCGCGATGACGTTTTCGAGAAACGGAATGTTGGTTTTGACGCCGCGAATGCGGAATTCGCTGAGCACCCGCCGCGACCGATTCAGTGCAATCTCGTAGCTCTGGCCGCTCGTGATGCACTTCACCAAGAGCGAGTCGTAAAATGGCGTGATGACCGCACCGGCAAAGCCCATCGCGCCGTCGAGTCGCACGCCGAAGCCGCCGGGCGAACGATACGCGAGGAGCCGGCCGTAATCGGGGATGAATTTATTCTCCGGATCCTCCGTGGTGATGCGGCACTGGATCGCGAAACCGTTGCGCGGCACGTCCGCCTGCGCAGGCATGCCAACTTCGTCTGAGTGCAGCGAGTACCCTTGCGCGATGAGAATTTGCGCCCGCACGAGATCGAGGCCGGTGATCACCTCCGTCACCGTGTGCTCGACCTGGATACGAGGATTCATCTCGATAAAGAACCATTCGTGGCGGTCGAGATCGTAGAGAAATTCGATCGTGCCGGCGTTGTCGTAGCGGATCTCGCGCGCCATTTTCGCCGCGGCTTCGCAAAGCTCGGTGACAACCTGAGGCGGCAATCCGAAGCTCGGTGCCACCTCGACAACTTTCTGGTGCCGGCGTTGCACGGAACAATCACGCTCGTGGAGGTGGATGACATTGCCGTGCTGATCGCCGAGGATCTGCACCTCGATGTGTTTCGCGCGCGGAATATATTTCTCGAGAAACACGGCCGGGTTGCCAAACGCGCGGCCCGCTTCGCCCTGCGCCTCATCGAGCAGAGATGCCAGATCAGCGGCTTTGTGCACGACGCGCATGCCGCGCCCGCCGCCGCCGAAAGCCGCCTTGATGATGAGCGGAAAGCCAATCGATTTGGCGGTTTTCAGCGCTTCATCGCGATTGGTGATCGGCTCCTCCGTGCCCGGCAGAACCGGGACATTGATTCTTTTTGCGAGTGCCCGCGCCGCGGTTTTGTCGCCCATCATTTCGAGCAACTCGGGACGCGGGCCGACAAAGATCAGGCCGGCTTTCTGGCAGGCGCGGGCAAAGTCGGCATTTTCCGAAAGGAAACCGTAGCCGGGATGAATCGCGTCAACACCCTTCTCCTTCGCCACGCCGACGATGCTGTCGATATCCAGGTACGCCGCGACCGGTCCTTTGCCTGGGCCGACCAGGTAGGCCTCATCGGCTTTATATCGGTGAATGCTCAATCGGTCTTCCTGGGCAAAGACGGCGACGGTTCGCAAGCCGAGTTCCGTGCCGGCACGAAAAATTCGCACGGCGATCTCGCTGCGATTGGCAGCCATGAGCTTCTTGATGGGGCGCACGGCGCGTGCCGTGGTGGTGGAAGGTGCAGCAGGTAAGGACATGTGGCGCGGGGGCGCAAACCGGGTTGTAGGAAGCGACCTGTTGAACGCAACGGAAGAGTGCGGGCGGAACGTACGACAATCTTTGGAGTGCGGCGGCTCGACACCGCTTTCGCGCGACCGGCTTGACGGTCGCTCCGTGGGCGGAGGCGATGCGTCGAGCCGCATCGTCCAAAGCGGCGTCGAGCCGCCGCACTCCACATCGGGCTTCAGCTTCGCTGCAGCGTGCCTTCGGCGCTACTTCCGTCCTGACGGCGCGTATCGGCCGCCACTTTGGCTGCTTTGGTCTCGAGTTCTCCCAAACATTCGGGCGAACCGCGATCGAGAACCCGGCAAATCTCCGGACGCCGATCATAGATCGTGCAGGAGAAACGATGCGTGCCGTTCGGCAGCGTTTTCCATTCCAACGCACCGCAATGTCCGCCCTTCATC
>DAITQE010000402.1:0-4363 GCA_036833235.1 Opitutus sp. | reverse complement strand
AAAAATCGGCAAGAAGGACATGGTCCTCAATGACGCGCTGCCAAAAATCGAAGTCGACCCCGAGACCTACACCGTGAAAGCCGACGGCCGTGTGCTCACGTGCGAGCCGGCCAAAGTCCTGCCGATGGCGCAGCGATATTTTTTGTTTTGAGTGGTTTCATGCCTCCGATCACCGGAACGTCATACCCGCAACAAGTTTCCCTTACCTGGAAATGAAGATATGAACCGCCGAACCCTTTGCACAGGAAGGCGCAGAGAGGAAAACACAAAAAAGAGGGGCGCTACGAATCCGTACCGAGCAGGATCAGTCTCGAAATGCCGTCAGTGAGCTTGGCGACATTGAAATTGATGAGAAGGCTGAGGGGCACTGTTTTTCGCCTCTAGCACTTTGACGATCGGGTTCCCTTGAAAGTGGAGCGCGATAAGCTTCCTTGCGGCGTGATGACGCTTAGGTAGCGTTTCCGCATGAACGTTGCCGACCTTATCATTGTCGACCCCGAAATCCTCGGTGGCACGCCGGTCTTCAAAGGAACGCGTGTTCCGATCAAGACCTTGTTCGAATACTTGGAGAACAACTACTCGTTGGACGAATTTCTCGCCTGCTTTCCAACGGTTACCCGCGAAATGGCTCGCGAGGTTCTCGAAAGATCGGGAAACGCGCTCCTGCTTCCAGCGCAAACATGAGGGTCTTGCTGGACGAATGTGTGCCGTGGCCGATGCATCGGCTTTTGATGGGACACGAATGTCGTACGGCGCAGCAGGAGGGGTGGGGTGGTCTCAAGAATGGTGAACTGCTTCGGTTGGCGGAGACCGGATTCGAAGTGTTTGTCACGGCCGATCAGAATATCCGCTATCAACAGAATCTTCAGCAGAGGAAAATCGCGATTCTTGAGCTTTCCTCAAATGATCTTCGGCGTATCGAGGCCTCGGCGGAGTTAATTTGCTCCGCGCTGATTTCGATCCGGCCGGGCGACTACGTGCGAGTAGGTATTCGCTAGTTGAACGCACTTCACGGGACCGGCCGCCGCTGCACGCGTGCAGCGGTGAAGGGGGGACTCTGGAGTCCTTGAATCGCAAAAAACGATGCGAGCTGGTCAGGTTTGCGAATCCGTACGGACATTATCAGAAAAATGGAGTCAGTAACATAGACGCAGGAAGACAGGAAGCGCCCGAAGCCCGGCTTTCATTTTTCTGACCCAATTTTTCTGACCACTTGTCTGAGGCTGCGCTTCGCTGAGAGGCGCTCGCGGCGCCGGCGAACCAGACCGGTTCGCTCCTCGCCGATGCAGACTCACAACGTTCGCCGGAACAGCCACGTGGCGAGGCCCATCGCCAACGCGGAAAATCCAAACAGAAACAGGAGATCGTGGCTGACCGCGGCGAGCCCCGTGTTTTTGAGCAGAACCTCCTTGAAGCCGTGCACCGCGTAGGTGAACGGATTGATCAGCGTCATGGCCCTCATCCACGCTGGGAAAGCATTTATTGGATACACCGCGCCGCTGGGGAAGAACAGCATCGTGTTCAACATCCCAAAGATCGCCCGCGGCAGCAGTGGATCGCTGATGCGCACCATGATCAGGAACATCATGCTGATCAGTGCGAGCGAGGTCGCGACCACGAGGACGAACAGACGCGCCAGCCGCAGGAGGTTCAAGGGATCAGGGATGCCGGCGATGAGCGCTCCGATGGTGATCAACACCACGCCGGACAGCACGGCCTTGATGACGCCGGAAAGCGTAAAGCCGAGGATCAGTTCGAATTTTTTGATCGGCGTGACGAGATAGCCTTCGTGCAGCCCACGGGCTTTGTCGTCGATGAAGATGATGCCGCCACCAAACATCGCGGACACAAAGATCGCGAGTACGGTGGTGCCGGGCAGGAGGTATTGGATGTAGGGAACGTAAGGATAAATCTCGACGATCGAGAGCGTCGCTTTCACCTCGAGCCGCGGCGGTACTGCCGGTTGATGGTAGGACGCGACGAGCCGATCGAGCGCGCCGCCGAGCGCAGCGGAGGAAAACTGATCGGTGTTGTCCTCCATGAGTGCGAGTTGCGGGGCGGCGCCAGCGTGTAGCTTGCGGGAGAATTCGGGCGGGATGTTCAACACGCCGTTCAGCCGGCCGCTGCGCAAATCCTGCAGGGCCGCGGTCAAATCTGCATAAGCGACGGTTTGAAACGTGCGTGCGTTCGTGGCGACGGCTTGCAGCATCTCCTTCAACTGCACGACGGGCATGCCGTGATCTTGATCGACGACACCGAGCCGCAGATTCTTCACCTGCCCGCCGAACGCGTAGCCGAGAAAGATCAGCTGCAGCAGCGGCATGATGAGAGACATCGCGATGAGCGCCGGGCTGCGGCGGAAGCGGCGCAGGTCGCGTTCGATGAGTGCCCAGATCCGAATCATGATCGTGGCTTCAATGGGATTCGCGCCGCACCATCATCGGTCGTGGCGCTGGATTTTGAAGCGCGTCACGCAGATCGTGTCCGGTGTAGTGCAGGAAAACATCGTCCAGCGTCGTGCTCTGGACGGAAAGCGAGGTCATGCCCACGCCGGCGCGGCGGGTCGCCTCCATCAATGCCGTGGTGGTGAGCGGTCCGTTGTTCGATGAAAGGCGGAAGACGGGCGGGTCGGCCTTGAGCTCGGCTACGTCCGGTAGCGCACGCAGCACCTCCGCCCAGCCGGGCGGAATTTCGGTGAAGCTCACCTCCAGCACGTTTCGGCCGGGAATCGAGGATTTCAATTTCAGCGGCGAGTCGAGGGCCACAAGCTTGCCGTGGTCGACGATGGCGATGCGGTCGCAGAGCTTGTCCGCTTCGTCCATGTAGTGCGTGGTGACGATGATCGTGAGATCGCGCTCGCGCTTGAGCCGGGCGAGCATTTCCCACACAGCCGTGCGCGAGACGGGATCGAGCCCGGTGGTTGGTTCATCGAGAAAGAAAATTTTCGGCTCGTGCACGAGGCCGCGGGCGATCTCGAGGCGTCGGCGCATGCCGCCGGAAAACATTTTCAAGGGCTTGTCGCGCCACGGCAGGAGATCGACGGCCGCGAGCAATACGTCGATGGCGCGGCGGGCCTTCTCGCGCGGGATGCTGTAGAGCTTCGCATAGATGCTCATGTTTTCCTCCGCGGTGAGATCGAGATCGGAGGTCAGCGCCTGCGGGATCACGCCGATGGATTTGCGGACCTCGTTGGGTGCGCGCACGACATCGTGGCCGTTGACGCGCGCGAAGCCCGACGTCGGAGGAACGAGCGTCGTCAGCATGCGCAACAGCGTGGATTTGCCGGCGCCGTTGGGGCCGAGCAGCCCGAAGATTTCTCCGTGATTGACGGTGAAACTGAGCTCGTTGACCGCGCAGAAATCGCCGAAGCGTTTCGTGAGGTTCTGAACTTCGACGTCGAACATGGCTGGTGGTCGGCGTTCAGTCAGCGGGCGAATGGCAGGACGACGTACGCCGTCATGCCAAGGGCGAGACTCTGGTCGCGGTTGTCGCAGCGGAGGCGCACCTCGAACGTTTTGATGTCGCGCTTGGTCCGGCTCACGTCGCGTTGCGTGGCGTAGGAGGCATCGACGCCGCGAAAAAACACCTTGCCCTCCCGCTCGGCGCCCGACGGCATCCGGACTGTGAGTTTGTCACCGAGGTGGATGCGGTCGATGTAACTTTCCTCGACGTCGGCACGGATCCAGAAATTCGCAGGATCAACCAGGGTGACGATGGGCTGGCCGGGGTTCACGACTTCACCAGGGAGCGCGGCACGGACATTAACGATGCCGTCGATCGGCGCGCGGATCTCGGCGTAACCGAAGCGCACGCCGGCTTTTTCCTTTTGGGCATTGGCGGCGGCGAGCTGCTGCCGACTGGCCGCGAGCGCGGCCTGACGCACCGCGACCTGCGCGGCACCGGCCCGCGCCAGTCCGACGTTGGCGTGTGCGGCGATTACCTGCTGGCGCAGCGAAGCGACGCGAGCCTTGGCGCCTTGGTCGACGGTCCGCGCCTGATCGTATTCCTGGGCGGAATTGACCCCGCGGTCGCGCAGGCTTTGCGCGCGTTCGAAATTTCGCAGGGCGATCTCGGCATCGGCGTCCGCTTGCGTCGCCAACGATTCTGCGGCGGCCTGATTGGCCTCAGCCTGCGCCACTTGCTGGGTCGTGAGCTCTTCCTGGAATTTAAGGTCCGCTTCGGCTTGGGCAACTTGTGCGGCGGCGCTGTGCTCGAGACTGTCGAAGTATGAGAGATCGGCTTTCCACTCTGCGGCCGAAGTCGCGCCAAGGATCTGGCCGCATTTCACGAGGTCTCCCGGCGCGACGGTGAGTTGCTGCAAACGCCCTTGAATCTCCGAGCTCACGATCGTCTCGTCGGTCGT
>DAITQE010000401.1:0-4369 GCA_036833235.1 Opitutus sp. | reverse complement strand
GAGCAGCCGAGCGGGCACTGCGTGACAGTGAGGAGCGCTGGCAGCTCGCCGTCGCTGGGAGCAATGAAGGCGTGTGGGATTGGGATCTGACCACCGGCAGCATGTGGCTCTCGCCGCGGTGGAAAGGTATTCTCGGATACGAGGATAACGAGATCCCGAATACACCGGAAAGTTGGTTCAACCGGGTGCACCCGGAGGATTCAGCGACGCTGCAGACGCAACTACAGGCCCATCTTGAGAGACGCTCGGAGTTATTCGGCTGCGAATATCGCATGCGTCACAAAGACGATTCCTGGCGTTGGATGCTCGGCCGCGGGAAAGCTCATCTCGCGCCGGACGGAAAAGCGCGACGCATGCTCGGCACGCAGAGCGACATCACCGAACGCAAGCAGATCGAGATGGAATTCAGGCGCGCCAAGGAAGCAGCCGAGGCGGCGGACCGGGCGAAGAGCGATTTTCTGGCGGTGATGAGCCACGAAATTCGCACTCCCATGAATGGCGTCATCGGTTTTACGAATTTGCTCCTCGATACAACGCTCAACGCCGAGCAGCGCGACTGGTTGCTCACCATCCGTTCGAGCGGCGAGTCGCTCGTCACGCTGATCAACGACATTCTCGATTTCTCCAAAATCGAATCGGGACACATGGAGTTGGACCAGCACGCCGTTCCCGTGCGCCGGTGCATCGAGGAAGTGCTCGACCTCCTCTGGGCCAAAGCGAGCGAGAAGAAAATCGAGCTGCTTCATTGGATCGATGACGGCGTGCCGGAGTGGATCATCACTGATGGGACGAGGCTTCGGCAGATCCTTGTTAACATCGTTGGCAACGCCATAAAGTTCACCAAGCAAGGCGAGGTGGAGGTTCGCGTCTCGGTTGACGCCACAGGCAAGGATGGGCCGACCCGAATTGCGTTTGCGGTTCGAGATACGGGCGGCGGGATTCCTCCCGACCGGGTTCACCGGTTGTTCAAGCCGTTTAGCCAAGTCGACTCGTCCACGACCCGGAAATTCGGCGGAACTGGCTTGGGTCTGGCGATCAGCCGGAGGCTGGTGCAGCTGTTGGGCGGTGAGATCGAACTGGCTAGCACCTCCGAGGCAGGCTCCTGCTTCCGCTTTGCAATCGATGCCATTCCCGCAGATGCACCGGAAGGACAAGCAGCGGTAGCCACATCCGGCCAACTCCATGTCGAACTTGCCGGGCGCCACGCTCTGATCGTCGACGATAACGAAACTAACCGTCGCATTCTTTCCAGCCAGCTCAGCCATTGGGGCCTCATCTGCCATGCGTACGAAAAACCGGTGGACGCGCTAGGTTATCTGCGCGACCGCGGTCAGGCTGATGTTGCACTGTTCGACATGATGATGCCGGACATTCATGGCGTCGACTTGGCCCACGCCATAGCTGAAATGGATTTGGCCAAAGAGGTTCCGCTCGTGCTGTTGTCGTCTGTCAGCCGCGAGGAGCTCCGCCAATTCGAGCCCGAACGTTATTTTGAGGTGATCCTTTGTAAGCCGGTCAGGCAGTCCGCGCTGCTCGATGCGCTGCACACGACGCTCGCCACTGAGCATCCGCTCACGTCGGCCGGCGACACCTCTCGCATTGGGGAAATCGATCACTCACTCGCCCACCGACATCCGCTGCGCATCCTCGTTGCCGAGGACAACGTCGTGAACCAAAAACTCATTACGCGATTGTTGGAGCGACTTGGCTACGCCCCGCTGCTGGTCGACAATGGATTTGCCTGCTTGGAAGCCCTGCGACGAAGTTCCTACGACGCCGTACTCATGGATTGTCAAATGCCCGAGATGGACGGCTACGTCACGACCGAAAACATCCGGACCGGCGGCACGGGCCTTCGCAACAAACGTCTGCGGATCATTGCGCTCACCGCATCTGCCATGGCCGACGATCGGGAAAAATGCGTCGCTGCCGGCATGGACGACTACCTGACGAAACCGATCCAGACGCTCGATCTCGTGCGCGTGCTCGAATCGACGCCTCGCCTTGACGAATAATCCGCACCGGCCGTTGCGCTTTCTCCTTACCGACCGTGGATGCACTGGAGGCCTGATGCCCACCGGGCTCGCTTCGGGTTGGCTTCGGGCGTTCCCCGGGGGGGCCGAGGCGTTCCCGAGGTAAATCCGAACCGCACCCCAAGCTCCGTGAGTGGTCTGCGAGCGGAATTAGGAACTCGCGGGTTTGAGCTAGATTATCAACGCGCGAAACGTTTCCCCTTGGCACATGCCGGTTCACGGCTTTTCGTTGGGCTTTAATGTCGTCGTTCAAACCCGGAGTTCTCGCGCTCGAAGATGGTAGTGTGTTCCGCGGCCTCGCCTTTGGCGCAGACGCCACCATTGCCGGCGAGTGCGTGTTCAACACCTCGATGACAGGTTATCAGGAGATAATCACGGACCCGTCGTATTTTGGGCAGATCGTGACGATGACCGCGGTTCAAATTGGTAATTACGGCTTGGGCCCCGAAGACGAAGAATCAGCCGGCCCGAAATGCGCCGGCTTGGTCGTCCGCGAACTGTCACCCATTGTTTCCAACTGGCGCGCCTCGTCTTCGCTCCACGATTATCTCGCAAAGCACGGCATCCCCGGTCTCAGCGAAATCGATACGCGCGCATTGACCAAGAAGCTCCGAGTCGATGGCGCGATGAAGAGCTGCCTCTCAACGCTCCCGATCACCGATGAGGAAGCCGTCCTCCGCGCCCGCAATTGGCGCGACATGGCCGGAAGCGATTATGTGAAAGACGTTTCCTGCGCCGAACCGTACCTCTGGCGCGCCGACGATGCGGCTAACTTCAACGCGCCATATTTTCCGGTCGGCACCACGATGAACGCGCCGGGCATCCCAGCGAAAAAGTTTCGCGTCGCAGCTTTCGATTACGGCGCCAAACACTCGATCTATCGCAAACTCGTGCGTCACGGCTTCGAGGTCCAAGTGTTTCCATCCACGACGACTTTCGAGCAGGTCCAAGAGCACAACCCTGACGCCGTATTTCTTTCCAATGGCCCCGGCGATCCCGCCGCGCTCGGCTACGTACACAAGACAGTGACCCGCTTGCTGCCGGAGTATCCAATTTTTGGAATTTGCCTCGGTCACCAGATGATTACGCACGCTCTCGGTG
Source organism: Opitutus sp. (assembly GCA_036833235.1). Lineage (GTDB taxonomy): Bacteria > Verrucomicrobiota > Verrucomicrobiia > Opitutales > Opitutaceae > Opitutus. The sequence goes on along the minus strand of DAITQE010000401.1, from coordinate 1,235 downwards.
GCACCACCTTCAAGCTCAAGTTCGGCCACCGCGGTGGCAATCAGCCGGTAAAAAATCTCGAGACAGGGAAGGTTTCGATCACCGCGCAAAATCACGGTTTCGCGACCGACCCCAAATCGATTGAGCAGCGGGGCGCAAAAGTCACTGAGCTCAATCTCAACGACAACACCGTCGAGGGTCTTCGCCACACGTCGTTGCCCGTTTTCAGCGTGCAATACCACCCCGAAGCCGCGCCGGGACCGAACGACGCCGATCCGCTCTTTTTGGATTTCTACAAACTCGTCGAAGCGCGCAAAGCGGGGAAAATCTGACACTCGACCTGGCCGGCAAGCAACCCGATCACAGCACAGTCGGACTGCGTTACTCCTGTTCGTTGCGACGAGCGCGACTGTGTGGAAGCTCACCATTGCCGCGAGGATGCGGGTGTAGGTGGCGCGCTTGCCGCGCAACGTTCGCTCGTCTGCGGTGAGTTGCGCGGCAAGCACGCCACCTACACCACACCCACCAACGCGAATAGTTCTGTTTTCACACCGGTCTGATGAGCAAATGGGATAAGTTAAGTTATCGCTGCTCGCTCGCCCAATCGCGGAGAGTGCGGCGTCGCTCAACGACGGCGGACGCTCACTCGCGAGACGCCAGCCATTTCGCAAGTTTTACCGCGTCATCAGGCGTATCGACACCGATAGACTGATCCTCCGTCACGGCGCACGCGATATCGTACCCATTCTCCAACACGCGAAGCTGTTCCAATTTCTCAATCAGCTCATACCGACCGGCCGGCAACTTCGAGAATTTCTCCAGCAACTCGGCGCGATAGGCGTACAACCCCAAATGCTTGTAGCACGGATTCGCCTGCACCCAGGCGTCATCGATCGTGAGTCCCAAATCACGAGAGAACGGCATGCGCGAGCGCGAGAAATACAATGCGCGTCCGTCGTGCCGCATGACAACTTTCACTTGGTTCGTGTTATAGAAATCGACCACGCGCTTGAACGGCGTGACCAGCGTGGCCATCGGAGCACCGCCCTCCAGCAGCCCGGCTAACGCGCGAAGTTGCGATCCTGAGACCAACGGCTCATCGGCTTGCACGTTGATGACGTACTCTGCGCGCACGGTTTGGTTGGCTTCCGCAATGCGATCCGTGCCGCTTTGGTGAGCCGCGTCGGTCATTATTGCCTGGAAGCCGGCGGCGGCCACGCAATCCCGCAGAAGCTCATGGTCCACGGCAAAATAGA
>DAITQE010000400.1:0-4386 GCA_036833235.1 Opitutus sp. | reverse complement strand
CATCTGGAAGAAGTGAGAGGCGGAGCAGCGCCCGCGCCGGGCGCATCGGCGCGGAATTGGCGGAGACGAGGGCGCGAGCGGGCGCGCGAGGTAAAATCGCGCGGCCGAAGCCGCACGCGGCGGTGAACCGTCAGGCGCGGCGAATCGTGGGCCCATCGATCCACTGCGCTTCGAGCGTGATCGTGTGCGGCCACTCGGGGACGCCGCGTTCCTGGCGGTGCAGCATGGCGACGACCGTTTCGACTGCCGCCGCGCCCAGCCGGCGGGGCAACAGGTCGAGGCCAGCGCAGGGGCCGGTCTTTTCCGTGACGTTCAGGTTGAAAAATCCGACGTGATCGGGAACGCGGACGCCCTCGTCGCGCAGCCAGTCCACCATTTCCTGACGGTGACCGACGATGAGGTCCGGGCGATGCTGGCGATACCAGCGAATGAAGCGCTCGCGCGCCAACTCCGGCTCGATCAGCGCGGGAATGCCGGTCGTGTGCTCGTAGTTTCGGAAGAACGCGAGAAAGCCGGAGCTCCATTTGCGTTTCAACCGTGCGTCCTTGCGCAGCTCCATCGCGAGACCCACGCGCTGATACCCGCGCGCGGTCAGGCGTTCGAGGGCGTTCATGATCGAGACGTAGTGATCTGGCAGGATTGTGTGGAGATGTGGCTGGATCAGGCAGTGATCCATCTGCACGGCGGCGATCCGTGAAAAATCGAAATCCGACATATCGCGCGCGGTGTTGAACGGCAGCATCACGGCGCCGTAGATACCGCGCGCGTGGAGGATGTTCGCCAGCCGCGCCGGCCCGAGCGCCGGAGTGCCGGAACCGAGCCAGAAAACTTCCGCGGTGAATCCCAGCTCCTCGGCGCGCATGCTCGCCCCCGCGATAATTTCGCGATGGAACAGGATGAACTGTTCGCGCGCAGTCTCGTCCGTATCGATCAGCGCCAGCGTGCCGCGATAGTCGAGATGCCGGGCGCGGCGGACGGCGGAAAGCGCGGCTCCGAGCAGCGGATTCGCCCGATAGCCCGCTTTTTTCGCCGCACGCTGGACGCGCAGCTTTGTATCCGCTCTTACATTCGGGCTGTCGCGCAATGCCTCGGACACGGTGGCGACGGAAAGCTTCAGCTGAAGGGCGAGGCTGCGGACGGTGGGGGTTTTGGCCATGAGAACGGGGCGTAACGAAAATGTCACATTGCGAGTGGGGCTACGGGGAACGGGTGGGCAAATCAGCCGCTGCGTCTCGGTGATTTCGGTCGTGGGCGGCGGGATAAGCAGGGAGAAAGCAGGAGAGATTCCCGCTGTCCACCGAAAATTCTAACGGTTAGCTCCGGAAGCAATCGCCGCTGCACCGACCATCGCTACTGAAGCAGTGTTGTTCAAAGCAGTGCGGTCTTTGTGCCGCAGCAACCCTAACACCGTTCCACTCCCCCAATGAATGTTCCTTCGCTCGCCCGCCGGGCCTTCGCGTTTCTGTCTGGTGTTTTCGCTTCCGCAATTCTGCTGCACGCCCAAGGCGCCGCGGCCTCCGCAACATCTGCAACCACGGGTGACGAGCTTATCAAGCTCGACGAGTTTACCGTGACGTCCGACCAGGCTGGCGGCTATCGCGCGACCAACGCGATCACCGCCACCGGAATCGGCAGTCGCATTGCCGACACGCCACTCGCCATCAGCGTCGTGACCAGTGCGCTCATGCAGGACACGTCCGCCTTTGAAATGCGCGAGGCGCTCAACCTTGTGCCCGGCGTGCTCACCAACCCACGGTCGGAGTCCGCGGTCACGATCCGCGGTTTCGGCGGCCTCATCTCATATCGCAACGGACAGTTTCGCCGCCAATTGATGACGACGTGGAACATGGATCGCATCGAAGTGATCAAGGGCCCGTCGGCGATTTTTTTCGGTGCCGTCCGTCCCGGTGGTATCGTGAACAATGTGACGATCAAGCCGGTGTTCTCCGGCAATTTTACCGACGTGAAGGTCACCGTCGGCAATGAGAGTTATCTCCGCGGTGAGGCTTACACCAATCAGGTGCTCAACGACAAACTGGCGGTCCGCGTGGGCGTCGGCGCTTACACGGTCGATGGCGAGCGTGATTTCGAATACGACCACGAAAACTACGTGGGCGCGTCCGCGATCTGGAAGCCGACGAGCAACCAGCAGTTCACGGTGGACCTCGAGACGATCAACCGGCGGCTCTTTTACCTGAGCGCCTATCCGGTGCGCGCGCTCGTCAGCTCGAAAGTCTACGGCGTCGCCGGTGCGATCGCGGCGCAGTCGAACATCAACCGGCAGACGACGACTGCCGATTCAGCCAACCGAAGTTATCTTACATCGCTCGGATATTCGGGCACTGTCGGCGCAGCGAACTTCGTTCCGCTCTACGACATGTTTGCGCCCTACAGCTACAACGCGGCGCTCGGGTACGACTCCTGGCAGATTCAGCGTTCGGAGAGCGTCGATCTCGATTACCTGTTCAAAATTTCCGACAGCCTCGTCTGGCAGACGACGCTCAATTACGCCTACGACAACACCTCGGGCCTGCAGCCTTCCGACGGGGACGGAAGGCCTTACGCCGATGGATCTCTCAGGTTCCGCACGGAAAACTTCATCAACATCCGCGACTCCTACAACGCGCACAACAAGCTCACGTGGCGTCTCAATCTCGGGCCCACGAAGCACACCATTCAATTCGGTCAGGAGTACCAGCGGGTGATCTTCACGCGGCCTGGCTTCTACAACGACGCGAGCGCGACCGTGAAAACCTACAACGACTCGCCGGGCAACTCCACCAAGACCGGCACGCCCAACCAGTACGTCACCTATTTCTTCCCGGGCGGCACGCCGGCGGTGAGCCTCGAGCAGGTCTTCGCGGACAGCGGCCAGACCTTCAACATCGTGCGCAAGCGCTGGGAAAACAACGCCGGTTACTACGTGGTCGATCAAGCGCAGTTTTTCGGCGATCGCCTCTATGTTCTCGGCGGCGCTCGTTACACCAAGTTCACGGGCAAGATCACCTACGACAAGCCGGTCTCCAACTCCTCGCTCAGTGTGGCCGACGGCGGTCTTTCCTATCGTGACGTCATCGGAGCGAAAGGTGCGTGGACGCCGCAGGCTGGCGTGCTCGTGAAGGTGCTCCCGACCTTGTCCGCGTTTGCGACCTATAGCCAGTCGATCGAGCCCAATTTCCAACTCGATGCCGACGGCGTCGCGTCCGAGCCGGTGGAAAGCAAGAGTTGGGATTTTGGCCTGAAGACCGAAGCATTGAATGGCCGACTTTCCGCGACGGCGGCGTACTACGACATCAGCCGCGACAACCTGGCGTATCGCGACACCACTCGTGAAATCGCCACCGGGCGTTCGCCGTACTACATCTTCGGCAATTCCGAAGCGAGCAAGGGCATCGAACTCGATACGAACTGGGCGGTGACCGACAACTACACGCTCATCGCGGGCTGGAGCCATGTCACGGATGCAGAGACCACCAAGTCGAACAATCCAACGTTCGTCGGGCGTCGCTTTGGCGGAATTCCGGAAAACACCTACGTCTTGTGGAATCGCTACGCGTTCAGCGAAGGTCCGGCCAAGGGCCTCGCGCTCGGCTTTGGCATCCGCCACAACGACGGCGCCAATCTCTCGCAGGATCCCAACGTCGCGGTGTGGCTGCCGGCCTTCACCGTTTACGATGCGATGGTTTCGTATCCGCTGAAGCTTTCAAAACGCGACGTGCGCCTGCAACTCAACGTAAAGAATCTCACGAACGAACGGTATCGCGAAGGCAGCGACGGTTACTTTGGCCAGGCCCGCACGATCTACCTGAGCGCGGCCACGCGCTTCTGATCCACCGCCGCATTCATCGTTGGGCAACGAGGTGTGACGCGAATCCCGATCGACTGCCTGCGCCTCGCGCCGCATCCGTTGTGCCATGATCTGGCGGCTCGTCCTGCTGTTTTGCACGCTCCTCCCCGCGGTGGGCCGACCGGCCGCACTGACCCGCGCGCTCGATCCGCGCGGACGCGAGTTGCTGGCGGCATCAATGCATTATGCCGAGACATACTGGGACGAAGAGGCGGGGCTCCTCTGGTCGCCCGTGCCGGAGGAGCGGGGACGTTTTCATCGCACGCGTGAAAGCGCGTGGTATGCACTCGGCTTGTTGAAGCGAGCGCAGGCCGGCGACGAGGCCCGCGCGTGCCGCATCATCGAACAGGTGCTCGCGTTGCAGCTGGCCGCGCCGGGGCTGCCGTGGGACGGCACGTTTCGGCGCGCGCCCGAGGAGCCCGCGCCGGTGAAAGGCGCGGAACTCTGGAAAGATTTTGACCCTAATTGGCGCCAGTTCATCGGAACGACCTTCGCGCTGATGCTCGAGGAGTTTGAGCCGCGACTGCCGCCCGCGCTTG
>DAITQE010000399.1:4179-4395 GCA_036833235.1 Opitutus sp. | reverse complement strand
CCGCTTCAGTCAACCACGCACTGTATCCCGTGGCTGCCGAACAGAAGTTCGAACTGCTCGAGGCACTTCTCGCAAAAATCGATTTTCAAAGCGTGCTCGTCTTCTCCCGCACCAAACACGGTGCCGACAAGATCGCACGCCGGCTGAAATCCGCCAATCACTCCGTGGCCGTTCTGCACGCGAACCGCTCGCAGAATCAGCGCATCGAAGCGCTCG
>DAITQE010000399.1:0-4169 GCA_036833235.1 Opitutus sp. | reverse complement strand
ATGGTCGCCACTGATATCGCGGCTCGCGGCATCGACGTGGCCGGCGTGTCACATGTTATCAATTACGACGTTCCGGAAAAGCCGGAGGATTACGTTCATCGTATCGGCCGTACCGGACGGGCTCAAGCGGTCGGAGACGCGTTCACCCTCGTCACTCCCGAAAACGCCAGCGACATCCGCGACATTCAGCGGTTCATCGGTCAAAAAATCCCCGAACTTCGGCTCGAAGGATTTGAGTACAAGGCGTTCGTCGCGCGGCCAACGGATTCGCAGCCGCAGCGCCCGCGCGGGAGTCTGCCGGGGCAAATTCGCCACAGCGGCAGCTTCAACCGCTACAGGGGCCGACGGTAAGTAGGAGCAGAAAAAAAGGCCTCATAGGTCTCATAAGTCACATGAGACCTATGAGCCCTCATCGCTTTTTTCGATCGCAGCCAAAACTCTCGTGTGGCACCCGAACAGGATGCCGACCACTGCTGCCATCGAAAAACACCTCGCTGCTCTCCGCGTGTGCACCCACTGCCCACGCGTGCATCGCCCTGTCGTGGTAGGTCGTCCGGTTACCAGTCGTGTGATTCTCGTCGGGCAGGCGCCGGGCGACAAGGAGCCGACGTTTGGCCGGCCATTCGCGTGGACCGCGGGCAAAACCCTTTTCAAGTGGTTTCACGCGGCTCTGGGTTGGACCGAGGACGAGGTGCGCGACCGGTTCTATTTTGCCGCGGTCTGCCGCTGTTTTCCGGGCAAACGTCCGGAGGGTGGCCACCGCGTACCGGCACCAGAAGAAATCGCGAATTGTTCGGCGTGGCTCGAACGCGAATTTGCCTTACTTCGGCCGCTGCTGGTTCTTCCCGTCGGCAAACTTGCGATTTCGCAGTTCCTGCCGGTCGCGCCCCTCAACGATGTGATCGGAAAAAAAATTCGGGTTAACTACCGCGGCCACGACGTGGACTGCATTCCTCTCCCACATCCGTCCGGTGCTTCACCGTGGCATCGCATGGAGCCGGGCAAAACATTATTGGGGCACGCGCTCAGACGCGTGGCAGACCACCCTGCGATAAAAAATCCGTGTAATCGTCCAAATTCGCATTAAATCCTACTCGCATGACGCCCTCCTTTTTGCGCTTCGCACTCCTCAGTTTGCTCGCGCTTTCCGCGCCTATCCTCCACGCCCAACGGGAACTTCTTTCGCCCGACGAAATCGACTACGTCGATAAAACCTGGCCTGGTACCAAGAAAACCAGCACGGGGATGCGCTACCTCATTCGGCGTGAAGGCTCCGGCGCTTCACCGAAAGCGGGCGAAAAAGTCGGTGTGCTGTATGTCGGCACGCTGCTTCACGGCAAAAAATTCGACGAACACCTCGACCCAGCCCAGCCCCTGGTTTTCCGAGTTGGTCGTGAGGAGGTAATCGCGGGTTGGGATCAGATCTTGCCCATGATGAAGCTCGGAGAGAAGCGTTTGGTCATCATTCCCGGCAGCTTGGGATATGGTTCACGAGGGCGGGCGCCTTCGATCCCACATGACGCCACCTTGGTTTTTGAAATGGAGTTGGTATCGATCAATCCCGAGTGATCCGCGGCTGGTGGCAGATGTACGCAATCGAAGCAGTGTGCCTCGATTGCGCTCCGCCGCTCGTCAGTTATTTCTGATTACTGCGAATATACGGATAAGCGTCGCGAAACTCCGCGGCGGCTTTTTCCCGAGCAGCCTCAGCCGCAGTGCCTTGAGCCACCAGCTCCGCCGTCCGCCGTTCGATCCAGCGCTGCCGAAGATCTCCTTCTGTTTCCGCAGCGATGGCTGGATTCTCCTTCGGCTTCTTGGATTTCTTAAAGACAGAGCAGCCATTGGCCGAAGTAAGGACAATGATGACCAGCACCGGCAAAAACGTTCGCAGCAACTTCATAAGAGAATGAGAAAATCTGAGGTGTCCACGCTTCGACCGCGAGTGAATCTTTTTAGTTTCGTTACGGTTTTAAATTTCACAATCTCGCCGATATGAGCGACGAGTCACCTCCTCCGTTGCGATTGAAGCCGCGAACTCGGTCGGCGCCGGAGGCTGCTGCACCTGTTCCCACGATTCCGGCCAGCCCGGTTCCGGCGGCGGCGCCTACCTCCATATCCGACGTCGAGGGCGAGGGGACAAGACTTCGTCTAAAGCCCAAATTTTCCACCGCGACAGAGCCACCGGTCCAACCCACCCAACCGGCACCTGACTCCGAGAATACGCCTCCTCCGAAGACCATTCGGCTTAGGCCAGCCTCTTTCGCGAACACGCCTTCGCCAACGACTCCCGACTCATCGCTCGTCGCCGCGGCGTCTGCAGTGCCCGCCCCAAGCCCACCCGCCTCCATTGTTTCTTCTCCCGAGCCAGCACCCGAATCGCAGCCGAGACTCGAACCAGCGAAAGCATCGCAATCAACAATTCCTGCCGTCACTCCGGACAACCCTGCTCCTTCAATTCCTGAGGGATCGACCAACTGGTTGAAGCCGAAAGCAGCGCCTCAACCTCTTCCATTTCCTGTTATCGCCAAGCCAGCGATTCCGCACCTCCGCGTCCGGTCGGAGCAAGAGCCGGGCGTTCGTCTTAAGACAGAAGCTCTCAAGCAAAACGGGCTGGCGAAACCACTGATCTCTGCCCTCGCAGTCGTTGTCATCTCGGGCGGCGGATTCTTCGTCTTCCGCATTTTAACGAACCGATCGCAGCCCTCCTCTGCTGTCCCGGCCAAAGCAGCTCCTGCTGTTGTTTCCCCTGCAACCAAACCCGGCCCGACGCCATCCGCGACGCTCAACGCCGTCGCCGCTGCCCCCGCTCGAGCAATCGCAAAAGCCAAAGACGTCATTGCCGCGGCCGAGCGTCGTGCAGTCACTGAAGAAAAAATCGACTCGCTGGAAGGCAACAGTCCAAAAGCTGAACGACCTGTGTCAGTCGCCTTAACGCAGCGTCCGCCTTTGCCTCCTGCGATCGCTAAGCCAACACTGGTTCCCGTAACGTCCACCTCGCAACTCGCCCCGGGTGTTTCCGCCAACACCGTCGTTAAAGTTGCCGGTGAGGCGTCACAACAGGTTCGCAGCTGGGTCGCAAGTGCCAAAATCAGCGGGTTGTTCGCAGGTACGCCGCCTCGAATGCTGATCAACGGTCGCATGGTCCTCGGCGGGCAGATCGCCGATGATGCGCTGGAAATCACGTTTGCGGGGATTGATCCCAAGTCGAAAATGCTGGTTTTCCGCGACAAAAATGGCGCCACGGTTTCTCGGAAATTCTAGATCAGCATCACGGTCGAACGACAGCGTCGCGAATCCCGCGCACCAAGGCAGGATCGGTCAGAACGCCAACCACGCCGTTGACCACGAATTGGATTCCGATGCAGAGGATCAGGAAGCCCATTACTTTTGAAAGCGCGTTCATACTGTTGATACCGATTACGCGTACCACGCGATCTGATACTCGGAGTGTGACGTAGGTGATGACGGCCACGATGATGATGCCGAGAATGATTGCGATGTAATCGAACCAGTCTTTCGCCAGCGATGTAAACCCAACGGTCACCGCGATCGAACCGGGCCCGCTCATCATCGGCATCGCAAGCGGGGAAAATGAAATATCGCGTTTGGCACGCGCCGCCTCGTGATCGCGATCTTCGTCATCGGAAGGACGTGGCGGCGCTATCAGCATTCCTGACCCGATGCCCGCGACGAGCATGCCGCCGGCAATACGAAGACCGGGAATCGAGATCCCAAAAAACCCCATGATGAACGTGCCGCCGATGAGGAAACTGATCAGGATCAATACCGTATAAATGCACGCCATCCGGAGCTGCTGCATTCGCCGCTCGTGTGAGTCTCCCGCAGTGATCGCGAGAAAAGTCGGGGCCGATGCGAGAGGATTGATCAGCGGCAGCAGCGCAATGACCGTGCCGAGGATCAGCTCCCAAAAGTGACTGGGACTGGTCATGCGAGAAAGAGTTCTGAATTCAAAGTTCCGGGTTTTGAGCCACCCGAGTTGTGTCGGTGTTAAAGTGGAAACTCAAAACCCAAAACTCCGGACCCAGCACTCTAAACCTTGACCATCTGTCGTCACCACACTTCGACGGGCCCCTTCGGCACCGGGATGGATTCCCGATCGTATACCGGCGCCTCGCCCGGCGGGCGCAAAAACGAGGCCACCATCGGCG
>DAITQE010000398.1:0-4404 GCA_036833235.1 Opitutus sp. | reverse complement strand
TGATTCAACTGGCTCCTAACCAAAGAACTAAAGCCGATTTCGGCTGTCACTTGGTCCAGAACTTGGGCCTGTCGGAACTGTCTGATAATACGTGTCTCTCTGGGTTTCAGAGGGTTACGATGAGCCTGAAAGGGGGTCGTTATGGGACTGGAACTTAGACCGGGCGAAAGTAAGTGGTGGTACGGCCGAGTGGTCATCAACGGCCGCAAACTGACCAAAAATCTTGGCGTCGAGGTGCGCGGCGTTCCGCCCGCCCGTCTGACCCAATTGGGCGACATGGCGTTCGAACGGTCGCGCGCCAAGGCGCACGCGGCGTTCGAACAATGGCAGTCGGACATGAAGCGGCGCGGCATCGCCGAGGAACTCGTGCAGACCATTCATGAGATCCGAACGGGCTCTCGCGTGGGCTCGATTCCGCTGGATGACATCAGTGCCCACTGGAAGGCCCGGCCCCGTCGGCGGGCCTTGGGCGCGCGCTACCTGGATCAAGCCGAAGGCTGGATCAAGCGCTTCGTCGCGTTCGTGCGCGCGGCGAATCCGGTGATCCGCGACATGGATCAAATCCAGGCGTCGCTCGCCCGCGCTTTTTTCAAGGCCGAAGAAAACCGCGGCGTATCGGCGAAAACCTACAACAACACCCTGATCTTTTTGCGCTCGGTGTTTCATGTCCTGCGCGATGAGGCGGGCCTGCCTTCGAATCCCTTCGAAGGTATCCCGACGCGGGACGGCGAGACGGTATTTCGCCGGCCCTTCAGCGCGGAGGAACTTGGCTTGATCGTGCAGGCGGCGAAAGCCGACCCGTTCATTTATCCGCTCATCGTGACCGGCATCTGTACCGCGATGCGGCGGGGCGACTGCTGCACCCTGCTGCGGTCGGAGATCGATCTGAAAGCCGGTTTTGCGACCGTGAAAACATCCAAGACCGGCGAGACGGTCCAGATTCCGATCTTTCCGCTCTTCCGCGAAATCTTGGAGAAGGCGCTGGCGCAAGCCTCGCCGCGCGCGCCGCACTACGTGTTTCCGGAGATCGAAGCTCACTACGAGATCAACCCGGACCATCTCACCGATCGTGTGCGGCGCGTCATGCAGGCGGCGGGATTCTTCGATCCCGAAGACGGCGCGAGCGAAGAGGAGAAGCAGAAATCGCGCGGCGCTCTGCAAGTGGAGCGGACGCATGGTCTCCGCAAAGCTTCCCTGCGGGACTTCCATTCGTTCCGCGTCACCTGGGTGACGCTCGCCCTCACCGCCGGCGTACCGATCGAACTGGTACGGAAGGTAACCGGTCACCGCACCGCCGAGATTGTGCTGAAGCACTATTTCCAACCGGGCCGGGAAGACTTCCGTCGCCCCCTGGCGGGCAAGCTGCCGGCGCTACTCGGCGGGCCGAGCGAACCCCCGCCGCTCACCCCCGCCGAACTGCGGGCAAAGCTGATCGCGATGCAACCGAAGACGTGGCGGAAAATTCGTGAAGAATTGCTCGTCGCGCTTTCCGACAGCTTGGTGAACGTGACGCCGACGGAAACGATTCAACCGCCTTCCCCGGGGCGGCGCCCCCTAGCCCGGTGAGTGATTGGAATATCTGCGATAGTTCAAAATAGGCTTTAACTTCTATCAAGAATCGAGTCACATTGATTTAATAATGGAGAATAGATCAAACGTGGTTACACCTAGTCCAAAGAATCCAATCAAGGCTTTGGCTTCCCTGCCAAGGGGAGTCCCGCTTGATACCGAGACGCTGCGTACCCTCGGCGTGTCGTCGTCGCTGGCTTCCTACTATGTGCGCTCTCAGTGGCTGACTCGGCTGGGACGAGGTGTGTTCGCATTTCCGGGCGACACGCTCGCTCCAGCGGCAGCCGTGAAGTTTCTGGCCCGGCAGTCCCGGGGTCTTCACGTCGGCGGGAAAACGGCGCTGGCCTGGCGCGGCGTGCGGCACAACGTCGGCCCGCGCGAGCCTCTCGTGCTCTGGGGCGAGAAAGTCACCGCACTGCCGCCGTGGTTCACCGAGCGATTTCCGGCGCGCTACGTTTCCTGGCGATTGTTCAGTCCCTCCCTGCCCAAGGATTTCGGCGTGCAACCGCTGCCCGAGACGCCGGACGGTCCCGCCGTTTCGGTGCCTGAGCGCGCCCTGCTGGAATTGCTCGATGAAGTCGGCGTCGGGCAGGGGTTGGAAGAAGCGCGCAACGTCGTGGAGAGCGTCCGCTCCGTGCGCCTCGATGTACTCGGTAAACTGCTGGAACACTGCCCGCGCGTGAAAACGGTTCGCCTCTGCCTCAATCTCGCAGACGAGCTGAATCTCAACTGGGCCGGCGATGCCCGGAAGATAGCTGGCCCGCGTGGGCGTGGTCGCTGGTTCGGCAAGTTGCCCGATGGCACAACCCTCATCCTCAAGCCCTGATGGACAAAGCCTACGTTGATACGGTCCGACTGATGCTCGACGTTGCTCCCGACGTATTCACCTCGGGCCGCTTCGCCATGAAGGGCGGAACTGCGTTGAACTTCTTCGTGCAAGATCTGCCGCGCCTCTCGGTCGACCTCGACGTTGTCTTCATCGCTCATCAGACACCGCGCGATGCTGCGCTTGCGGAAATCTCAGCCGAGCTGTCTGCGATTCAGGACAGACTCAAAGTGCGCGGTCTCAAAACCGAGATCGCCAGCACCAAGACCGGTGACGAGACCAAGATCCTCGTGCGTCGCGACCGCATCGAAGTGAAAATCGAGGTCAACTACGTGTTTCGCGGCACCCTGCTGCCGATCGAAGTCCGGCCCTTGGCAAAGTCTGCCAGCGACATTTTCACGACGGCCCTCTCCGTCCCGACGCTCGCGGTGGCTGAACTGTACGGGAGCAAGTTGGTCGCCGCGATGGACCGCCAGCATCCGCGCGATCTCTTCGACGTGCATGGCATGTTCCAACGGTTCGGCCTGACGCCGGAGATCGTGGAATGCTTTGTTGGATACCTTGCCGGTCACAATCGGCCGGTGCATGAGGTGCTCAACTCGCGCGACATCGATCTGTCGCGCCCATTTGCGACCGAATTTGCCGGCATGGAGAGAGAGCCGGTTGCCCTCGCGGAGTTGGAGGAAGCGCGGAAGCGTCTGCGGCGCGATCTGCGTGTGTCGCTCACCGCCGACCACAAGCGGTTCTTGCTCGGACTCGTTGCCGGCGATCCGCCGTGGGAGGCAATGCAGTGCAAGCACCTCGCCGAACTTCCCGCGATTCAGTGGAAGCTCCAAAACCTTGCGCGACTCAGGAAGTCCAATCCTGCGAAGTTTGTAGCGCAATCCGACGAACTGAATCGCTGCTTTGGGAGCTAGGGCGGCGTGCCGGCTGTCCATCGTTTGGTTTCTCGACGCTGGCGGCGTCGACCGCGCGGCTTTCTTAGCTGAGCGTATCCAAAACGCGGTGGGCGAAGCCCGCGGAATCTTTTTCGTTCACCCGCGAGCGGAGCGGCGGCGTGCAGGTGCGGAGTGGAGCCGACGCGGAATCGGGGAGCGGAGAAACGGAGTCGGCGAGAAAATCGGACGCGCGGCGCCGCCGGGGTCAAGGAGTGCAGCCTGCGCAGCGCAGTGACTTGGCGAAAGGTCGGGCTTGGGCGATGTTTCGCCAAAGGCGGCGGAAAAGCGCGGGAGCCGAGCCGTCTCCGTTTCGCAGCGACCCGAGATTACGCGTGTGCGTAACGCAGCACCGATAAGCCTCCGCGAAGAGAGCCGCTGAAAAAGTCCGGCATCCGCCGGCATCGGGCGTTGTGGGGTGTCCCCGCTGGAATGAGTTAGAGCAACTCGCCCTGGATCTGTTTTGGTGGTGGCGGAGGTGGCGGCCTGAACGCGACGGGCTGCAAAATCTCCGGCAGGTCGTTCTTCGGGCTGTTGACCAGGCTCGAAATCGGCGTCGTCTCCATATCGTCGGAGGCGTGAGGCGCCGTCAGCTCGGCGATCTGTTCCGGCGTAATGTCGCCACGCGCGAGCCATCGCTTTGCCTCCTCGTCGTCGAGGATGGCTGGCATACGGTCGTGAATCTTCGCCATAAGGTCGTTGGGCCGCGTCGTCAGGATCGCAAACGTTGGCGGACGGATGGCCGTGGCCTTTTCATAGACTCCGGCCATTACGAAGGGCCGCTCGCCTTTGAGGTGAATGTCGAACGGAAACTTGGTTTCTCGTCCAGCCGTAGCCACTCGTAGAAGCCATCCGCAGGGATGAGGCAGCGGCGTTTTTGCACGGACTGCTTGAACATGCCGGTCATGACGTTCTCCGCCTGCGCATTGATCGGCTGAAATTTCGGCGTAACGGTTGTTTCCCAGAATGGCACGAAAGCCCAGCGCATCATCTGCAAGGGGAGCACATCGCCATCGTCGTTCACGATGATGACTGGGCAGTCCTGACTTGGCGCGATGTTGTACTGTTGTACCG
>DAITQE010000397.1:0-4413 GCA_036833235.1 Opitutus sp. | reverse complement strand
CTCCAATACCTTTGATTGAAAAAGCGAGGTCCGTTCCTGGTCCCTTGATCTGCACGCGATCCGTCCGCTCCATCAACGTTTTTAGCGCCTTCATTCCGGCCGTCATCCGGCTGTAATCCAGAGTACAGACTTTGAAGTAGAAATCCTCGAACGCTTCCGTGCTCATCCCAGCTTGCTGCGCCATCGCGGCTGACGGCCAGCGCAGCACAACCCACTTCGTTTTTCCGACACGATAATCGAGCACTGGCTTCATCAGGCGGCTGACCAGTTGTACTTTCGAGGTGGGTACGTCGCTCGATTCGAAAATATTATCGGAGCCGCGCAACGCGATGTAAGCAGACATCTTTTGCATGCGGGCCAGCTCGACTTCGGCGTGAGGGGCGTACTGTGCCTCTTCAGCGTGAAGGGCCAGCTCGCGCGTCACACGCGCCCGCTGAATTTGAACCAGCGGATGAGCACCGCGCGCGCGTGCGGCGCGGATCAAGGCAATGACCATCGCGTCCGGCACATCGAAGGCGTCGATTAGGACACGCTCGTCTTTTTTCAACGACGTCGAAAATCCGGTGAGCCCTTCTGCCAGCTGGAGAAAACGTGAATCGATCAACATGATGCCGGGCAGCTAACACGGCACGATACCGATCGAGCAAGGGCAATTGAGCATCCTTGAGGTAGGGGCGGCTGTCACTAGCCGCACTAAGCTCGTTAATCGCTCTGCCTTCGAGGCTCAAACTCAGGGCACGTAGGTACACGTGCCCCTACCCACCAAAGAAGACGTGCGCCTTTTTATCCGACAAACGCCCGGCTTCCGCTCTGAGGGAAACAGATGCGGCCCACGGCTTCGTCGAAGTCCGCGGCTCCGCGGATTATCTCGATCTCGAGCCGAAGATAGAAAAGCGGGACCGGACACTGATAACCCTCGGGAATGCGCACCGCGTCTTTTTCAGTCGTCACCAGACATTCGGCTCCGTGTTCGCGCGCGGTCGCGAACAGTTCCTGAAAATCGTCGTCAGCGTAACGATAGTGATCGAGAAAACGTTCACGCGCGACGAGCAGCGCCCCGAGATCGCGGAGGAATTTTTCGAAGCTTTCAGGCGTGGCGATTCCGCTGAACGCCATGACCCGCCTCCCTTTCAGGAACGACAGCGGTTCGCGAGCGCGCGGTGAATCCGCCGGCACGCCGAAACGCTGCAGGTACCTCGGCTTGTGCACGCATTCAATGATGTCCGCCTCCGGGTTGTGCTCCTTGATGAGCGCCTCGAGCTCTTCGTCACGCTCGCCATTTGACTTCGTGAGGAACACATAGCTCGCGCGTTTGAGATGCTTGATCGGTTCACGCAAAATTCCGCGCGGCAGTAAATGACCATTGCCAAACGGATTGGTTTTGTCGACGAGCAGGAGGTTGAGCCGGCCTTTCAACGGCAGATATTGGAACCCGTCATCGAGCACCAAGGTATCACAGCCGAACTTCTTGATCGCGAACGCACCGGACTTCACGCGGTTTTTGTCCACGAGCACGATCACGCCGGGGAGATTTCGCGCGAGCATGAACGGCTCGTCGCCGGCCTCCTCGGAATCGAGCAGCACGCGTTCTCCGTCGCTCACGATTTTCGGCGGTGGTTCAGCGGTGTGCGTGAGAGCGTACCACCATTTTTTCCACAATGGCGCCGACTTGCTCTTATAGCCGCGACTCAAGATCGCGACTTTGCGACCGCGATCACGCAGAGCGCGCGCAAATTTCTCGACGACCGGTGTTTTTCCGGTGCCTCCCACCGTGAGATTCCCCACCACCACTACGAGACAGCCCAGCGGTTGGTCATGGAAAATGCGATTCCGATAAAGCCACAGACGGGCTTGGGCGATTCCGTTGAAGATCCATGACAGTACGTGCAAAAAAGCGCCGTAAACGACCGCACCCGTGTCGGCCCGCCGTCCGAGAATTACATCGATCGTATAGAGCTCGAGGCTGTTAAACTTCCGTTTGAGCCAGGATTGAGACATGAGGTTTTTTGCAGCGCAAAAACCTTAAAGGAGATTGACGCCGCCGGTCACGTAAACTGTTTTCGCAGAGCCTGCCAATTTGCCAAGCTGTGAAACTGAACGTTGATCATGCTGCCAAAGCCAACTTAAGGTTTTTGCGCAGCAAAAACCTATGAGCTATAAACTTTTCATTCCCGGCCCCATCGCCGTCTCGGACAAGACCCTTCGCGCCATGTCGCAGCCCATGATCGGGCACCGCAGCACGGATTTCGTCGCGCTGTACCAATCGATTCAGCCGGAGTTGCAAGCGCTGTTTTACACGAAGGATCCGGTTTATCTTTCGACGAGCAGTGCATGGGGAGTGATGGAAGGCGCCGTTCGGAACGTGACAAAGAAAAAGGTGCTGAATTGCATGAACGGTGCATTTTCGGACAAGTGGAACGACGTCGCGTTGCGCTGCGGGTTTCAGGCCGGTGCGCTGAAGTTTGACTGGGGCCAGCCGGTCGATCCGGAAGCTGTTCGCCGTGAACTCGCAACCGGCGCCTACGATGCGATTACGATCATTCACAACGAAACGTCCTGTGGCTGCATGAGCGATTTGCCGGCCATCATGGCGGTGGTACGTGCTTTTCCGGAGGTCATTTCGATTGTCGACACCGTCAGTTCGTTCAGCGGAGTGCCCATCAAGAAAGACGAACTCGGCATCGACGTGTTCATTACTGGCTCGCAAAAAGCGCTCGCGCTGCCCCCCGGCCTCGCGCTGATGTCGGTCTCGAAACGCGCGCTCGAGCGCGCGGCGACGATCACGGGCCGCGGTTACTACTTTGATTTTCTCGAGTTCCAAAAAAACCACGAGGCCGGCATGACGCCGAGCACGCCGACGATTCCACATATCTACGCGTTGAAATCGAAGCTCGAGGACATCAAAGCGGAAGGCATAGAGAATCGCTACGCGCGCCATGCGCGTCTGAACAAAACCGTGCGAGATCACATGCTCGCAAAAGGTTTCAAGCTGTTCCCGAAGGAAGGCTTCGGCTCGGTGACGCTGAATTGTTTCGCGAATACGCTGAATATCGATCTCCCCGCGCTGAACAAAACGCTCAAGTCGAAGCACCACCTCGTGATCGACGGCGGTTACGGCAAGCTCAAGGGGAAGACATTCCGCATTTCGAACATGGGCGATGAGACCGACGAGACAATCGCCGCGATGCTGAAGTCCTTCGACGCCGCGTTCGCAGAGACGCCGAAGCTGGCGAGTTGAGAATTGCGAGGTTCGAAATTGTAGCGCGGGGTCTCCCGAACCCGCCAATTTAGCACGTTTCACAGGTCGAACCGGCGGGGGTCGGGAGACCCGCCCTACAACAAACGAGACGTCTATGATGGGCGTGCCGCCGCCGCGGCTTAGCCCGCAAACGGAAACGAAGCTCGCGAAGGATTTGGGTGTGAGCTGCGTATTATTCTGCAAAACGCTTTTCTATGAAAATCCCCGCTTGTTCCTCCCACCTAACCATTATGGCCGCACTCTTGATGGCACCTGCGCTGGCGGAGGAAACGCCCGCCGCGCCCGCAACACCTGCTGCGCAGCCCGCGCCCTGGACCCCGCCGAAACCGGAATTCATGTCGATTGATTTTCCCGGGGGCACGGTAGGTCAGTTGATCGCAGTCCTGAACAAAGCGAAAAGTCCGTTCAATTTGATCGCCGAAAAATCCGATCAAGACATCGAGATTCCCGCTTTCTCGCTCCGAAACGTCCAAGTTCAAGCAGTCGGAACCTGTCTCGCCCAGTGGTTACAGTCGAAAGGATACACTCTCGGTTCACCCAACTGGAATTCCAATGAGAGGGACGGCAATGCTGTGTATTTCATCTCCAAGGACCCAAGGGCTACGCGAGCAACCAACTCATTCGTACCGTTTCAGCTTTGGCCCCAGCTCGAGTATCAGTCCATTGATGATATCGTGGGTGCAATCCGAACCGCCTGGGAGTTGGATCCGGCCCATGCGCCATCTGATCTGAAAATGAAGTTTCACCCGGCTACGTCGGTCTTGCTGGTGGTTGGGCCGACCCAAGCGATCGAGATTGCCACCCGAGTTATTGGCAGCCTGAAAGCGTATCAAGGCCAACTCCCGCCGCCCAAAGCCAAAGACGCGCCGAACAACCCGAAGACGTGATATCGACTGTTACTCACGTTCCACAATTGCCCCCATCGGCTGAGGCCATGCACGAATCCTCGGCGGCCAGTCCGCTGCGCGAGCTCACGCAATGTCTGGCGCGCGGTGACGATGAGGCATGGTTCCGTTTTCATCGCGAGTACGGACCGAGCATTTTCCATCAGCTGCTCGCAGCCACCAAGGGCGATTACGCGCTGGCGAGTGACGCGTTGCAGCAAACGTATCTGCGCGTCGCGCGATACGTGAAACCCTGCAATGCCAGCCTGA
>DAITQE010000396.1:0-4424 GCA_036833235.1 Opitutus sp. | reverse complement strand
GCCGTCGGCGAAGGTCGTGCGCTCCCTCGTATGATCGGCGGCGAGAAATTCGTGTTTCACCATTTCGAGCAGCGCCACGCGTTTGTGCAGCGCTGTCATCTGGTCGAGAATCGGGCGAAGCTCGTCGATTTGCTCGAGTCCGACGCGGGGAAATCCGCCGTTTAACATGCCATAAAGCCAGTTCGGACGATCGGGACGGTTCATCCGCGCCTCGCCTCCAGTTGGTGAATACGGCGTCATGATCGCGTCATGATAAACGAGGCTGAAGAGCGGAATCGCGATGCCCGCTCTGCCCGGCCCCAACGATGACGAGTAGTCGGTGAACGGCACCGTCCAGTCGCAGCCGGCCTCCGTGCCGACCGTGCCGAGATTTTTCCCGGCCCAACGATAGACATGCGCGATTTCGCGTTTCGCCTCCGTGCGTGTCGTCGGATGTTCCGGATTGAAATCCTGGTCGGTCGGCACGTAGCCGAAGACGTCGAGATAACTTCCATCGGGCCGAATCCCGTGCGCGAAAATTCCCGCGTAGTTCTTCTTCACGTGACCCAACATGAAGCGCGCATTGAGGTACGTCTGTTTGCCGCCGTCCCACGCGGTGAGAAATGAGAGAGGACCTTCCTTGAAAGAACCAAATCGCGTGCCGGGAAAAAGTGTGGGTGGACTCGCCAAGTCTTCCTCGTGCACGGCGAAGTCCGGATTATACGACGGCGCATCGACGTAATAGTCGCGGTATTGATCATGCAGCGTGAAGAGGTAACCGAGTTGATGGCACGCGCTGGCGAGCGATTGCATGCCGTCGTAGCCGCCGGGTTCCGGAGCGACGGGAAGCACGTCCGGATGCTGACGATCGTACCCAAGGCGCGGCCATCCGGTAAGCACGAGATTGAATCGTTCGATGCCTTTCGCCTTCACGTCGCGGATTTGTTTCACGCGCTCCTCGAACGGATGCACGGAATGATTTTTCTCCGGATGCTCATGATCGAAGAGCCGGCTCTCCGGGACGATGTTGCGCAAGACCGACACGCGCGACTCGATGCTGCCGATCAGCGATTCGACCTTGGGTGAACGCGCGATTTTTTCTTTCAACGACACCCAAAGCCCGGTCTCCATCGCATACGTGCGGTAGCGTTTGGCGAGGTCCACATAATTCCCCTTGTCGAAGAAAACCATGCGGGCGCTCCGCACATAACCCAGACGACCGAGCTGCGCGCGCCAGCGTGGCCCGATCACGGTGGGGCCACCGGCGGGATGGCTCCATTGGTAGGCGGCGCCGTCGGGCGTCTCGACGATGATCATCATCGCCGCCGGACCTTTTTGAAAACCCCACCACGCTTGCGACCAACACTCGATCACGTCGCTCTGGATTTCGCTCGAGTCCTTGCGAAATTCGTTATCACTGCGAATCGGATTGTACGCTTCCGGCCAGTTGCGCGGCAGCAGGATTCCGCGGTAATGGTTGAGCACGGTGTAATCGACGTCGTGAGCGTCGAGCGCCGCGGGCCAGTCGAGTTGGCGCACCCTCGCTCCGTGCGATTCGTCGGCCGCGATATCAAAGACGAGTTCCTCCGCTTCGCCTTCGAGCGCGATGGTGAGCGTCAACGGCAGGTCGATGGTCGCGTTGTTGTGCTTCCATCCGTTGAACGAAAGTTTAACGCCCGTCTTCGCGCCGCTATCGAACGGGACGATCGAGATTTTTTCAGCATCGGCTAGGCGCACGCCAAATTCTTCGCCGCCGCTTTTGAGCCGAAGATCACCTGATGCGGACGCGACCATCGCCCACGTGGTCGCGCCGGTTTTTATAGCAAGCGTGAGATCCGATGCGTTGAGTAAGACGCTTTGTTTTTGGCCGCGAAGCGTCCAGTTGCCATCACGCTCGGTGACGTCGACGAGAGGCGCACCCCACTCCGTACGTGGCAGCGAGGGCGGTTGACCCGTGGCAATGAGCGGCAGCGACAACAGGAAACCGAACAGGAATAGGCGACGCATGGGAAGAGACTAGGCGGTTTGACGGAAAATGTGGGCGAACGGGGCGGATTTTCGGTCACCGGGGAAACAAGCGACACCGGCACGGATCACTGTCCTTCTTGCGCAGAAGTCTCCCGCAAACCGCGCCGCGAGGAACCACCGATCTGTTTATATTGATAGATGCAGACCGATCAAACCGCATCATCAACCGTTTGGTCCCGCGCCACGATGAGACGCACGGCCGCCAACCACCGCGTGCGCCCAGCGCATAGCCGGTAGCTGTTAGGGGCCGATCTCCGAGCGGCCCGCGGGGGTTAGGCCGTACCGTAAGTGCCACCGCGTCAGGCAGCGGCCGTCGTCCCGACGGCCATTTCAAGTGATCGCAGTCGTTCTGCCGGCGAGCAGAACGCCGCTACCTGCCTCTCGCCAGTGCCCTTCAACCTTCGTGTTCCGGCCCACCGCGGATGATCCGCCCATCACAGCAAACGATCGTTGCGAACTACGCCGCAATTGCGGTCCGGCGGGCCCGCGCTTTGCCCGCCACGGCCACCGTCGGTATTGGACGCACGGTTACGCCTGGCATCTCCTCCGGAGCGAGCATCAGGTAGCTGCCGCAGTTTTCGCACAGATACAGATCGGTCGGCTTCGCTATCGATGCGACTACGCTTGAAGGAACCTTCAAGTGACACCCAGAGCAGACGCCCCGTCGCACCATCGTAACGCCGTTTCGACCTTGCGCAACGAGCCGCAGAAAGTGCGCGAGCACCGGCGCAGGAATGGACTTTCGGAGCCGTGCCAGGAGGGCGTCTTTTCCCGCGGGGGAGGAAGTAGAAAGGGTCTTTTGCGCGACGAGCAGATTCTCGATGATTGTTCTCATGCACTTGCGGGGTTGCACGATACGTGCCGCCGCGCCTCAAGAGGAACAAGCCGCTTGGTTTCGAATGAGTTGCCACATTTTCGGCGGAGAGCACCCTTCGTGATGGGCGCCGCCTGTGCAGAGATTGCACCATCTAGCCGATTCGTGTGCACGTGGACGATCCCATGCAAACAAAGGGCTTCGGTGAATCACGTCAGCTCACGCAAAGCGCGAACGTCAGCAAAGATGTCCCACGCAGGCGCTGCGGCAATGGAAGGGTCGACCTCGATGTGAACGGAGCCGGGCGCGGAGAATACAACGCAATCCGGACAAGGTCCTCGTCCAAATTGCCACACGTCCGAAGTGAATCCGCTTTGGCCAAACAAAGTCCGAAGCTTCCACCCAACTCTGGGCAAAAAAATGGCCGGCTCGGCGGCCGGCCATGAATAGATGAGATTCAGCGAGCGGCGATGCGCGTCACAATTTCTTTTCCGCCGCGCCGGACTTGTTCTTGCGACCAAAAAAACCTTTCTGGCTTTTCAGCGCGGACGGCGGCGTCACGGGAGCTGCGGTCGTCAGCGCAGCTTTCGGTGGAACCGGTGCTGGAGCGGTGGCAGTTGTTGCACTGGGAGTTGTGGGTGAAAGCGGTGATTCAGGATTCATGAGGATATGATGAGTACGGTTGAGTTGCGCCTCAGATGAGGGTCACGATGTCGGTTGCATCGATCATGCCGAACGCGACCTGTCCGGCTAACCGGCCAAGGTGAAGGTGCTTGCGCGTCGCAGGCTTTTCGCCACATCGCAACCGTCCAGTACGGCTCAGGGATTTAGCGCAAATCTTGCACCGCCCGTCAGGGCATACGTGCAACCGCAGGGGACAAAATTCCGGCTGAGCCGCCGCGATTACGATTCGAGCAAATCGTATTGTTTTAGCTTATACTGAAGAGATCGGCGGCTGATCCCGAGCGCCTTGGCGGCTTGCTCTCGATTTGAAGTGAGCTGTGACAGCGTCTGTCGGATCAATAATTTCTCGGACTGCGCCAGCGTCATTCCGACCCGCACCATAAACGACGTCGTGCTCTGATCGTGCTCCGTGAGAAATTCCGGCAGTTCGCCCGGCTCGATAACAATATGCGGAGACGTGACCACCAAGCGTTCAATGACATTGCGCAATTGACGAACGTTGCCCGGCCAGGGAAACCGCTGACAGATCTGGACCGCCTCCGGCGATAATCGCTTGCGCCGCCGTTGATGCTTCTCCGCGAAATGCTCCAGAAACGATTCGATGAGCAGTGGAATATCCTCCGCGCGTTCACGGAGTGGCGGGACCGTGATCGGCACAATTTGCAGACGATAGAAAAGGTCCTCGCGAAATTTTCCCGCCGCAGCGGCCGCCTGGAGATTTTTATTTGTCGCTGCGATGATGCGCACATTGACGCGCTGGAGCGCCGTGCCGCCCACCATGCGAAACGCACCGTCTTCCAGCACGCGGAGCAGATCGCCCTGCCCCTTTGCGCCCAAATCTGCGATCTCGTCGAGAAACAAGGTCCCGCCATCCGCGAGATGAAACCGTCCTGGTTTATCCGCGATAGCACCAGTGAAC
>DAITQE010000395.1:0-4433 GCA_036833235.1 Opitutus sp. | reverse complement strand
CCAACGATATCGACGCGTATCTCGCGTTTATCGGCCTTGAGCGCGGTCTGTCGAAAAACACCATCGCGGGCTATCATCGCGATCTCGATCAGGCCGCGCATTTTCTGGTGCGCAGCGGAGTCACGGATTGGCGCAGTGTCACTGCAGCGCAAGCCGCTGGATGGATCCATTCGCTGACCGCAGCGGGCTATACGGTCGCGAGTTTGGCGCGCAAGATCACTGCTCTGCGCAATCTGGCGCGATTTCTCGTCCGCGAAAAATTTCGCGACGACGACTTCACCGCGTTGTTATCTGGGCCGAAAGCCACCCGCCGCATTCCAGGTACGCTTTCGGCCGATGAAGTCGCGCGACTCCTCGCGGCTGCGACGGGTGGAGACGCGAGGTCGCTGCGAGATCGAGCGTTGCTCGAACTTTTTTATTCAAGCGGTCTTCGCGTATCCGAGCTCGCAGGACTCATGCTGCAACAGGTGGACCTCGACCACGGATTTTTGCGCGTATTCGGCAAAGGCTCCAAGGAACGGGTGGTGCCGATCGGCGGTAAAGCGGTTCAGGCGTTGAATACTTATCTTTCCGCCAGCCGACCTCATTTCGTGACGCCGCGGACCGGGAGTCAGCTCTTTCTCAACAAAAACGGCGCAGCGCTTTCGCGCGTGATGCTATGGATGTTGGTGAAGAAATATGCGACGCGCGCCGGCATCACGAAAAACGTGAAGCCGCATGGGCTCCGTCATTCGTTTGCGACCCACCTGTTGACGGGCGGCGCCGATCTTCGCGCCATTCAGGAAATGCTGGGCCACGCCAGCATCTCGACGACGCAGATCTACACGGCGGTGGAACCGCAGCGGCTGATCGCCCATCACGCAAAATTTCATCCGCGTAACAAGAGTAGCGAAACATGAGCGGCTAACTGCGAACGTGCAGGGCAACGTCTTCGGTCAGGTATTTTTTGGCCGCGTCCGCGATGGGATCGGTCAACTTCAAAATCCCTTGCGGTTGACTAGTCTCCGCCGTCATCGTTTGACCCTCTAAACGGTGAAACTCCACGTTGTTCTTACCCCTTCCCAGCAAGGACTCGATGAACCCGGCTCGATCGGTCCGATTCTCGAGGCGCTCGGAGTAAAACCGCCAGTCAGTTCGGACGATACACCCATCGTCGTTGATATCGTCGGACCTGATACGCCAGAGTTTCGTTCAGAGCTGAATGGCCTCTGCCGCGCGATCGAGGAGAATTTTTTAAAAGCCGGAGTAGATGGTGCACAGCTTCGGCTTCAGCTCCCACCGCGGGCGGGCGAAACGGAGCCGGCCACCAGCGCGAGCAACGCGATGCCGACCGAGCCAACAGGCAAGCCAGCCTGGAGCCCTGAAGCGCAGAAACTCCATGATTTCAACGGCTACAGGGCGAACGCAGCCTTGCCGCGCGTACTCTCCGCGCTCGGTGGTTCGGCTGCGCTCCGACAGAAAGAGTCTCTGGCTAAAGTGATGCTGGGAGGCGTCGAGCGAAGCGTTGCGATCGCAAGGGACAGCGCTGTCCGTTTCAGCCGACACGACCCCAACCGCGGAACGTTGATTTCGATCGCGGAATGCGTCTGTCAGCTCGCGTGCCGTGGAACAGCACCGCTGGCAATTGGCTGCGACCTAAATTTCCCCAGCGCAGGTGAAATTGCCGATCTGCGCAAAATCGACGAGGCGGTCAAAGCGATGGCGATGGCATGCACGTACTTTGCCTTTCCGAGTATCGTCAGTCTGGCTTCACGCCCGACCGCCGCCACGGGCGACGATTTCGCGCCCATCTCGAAGGTCTGGGCCGCTGGCTGCTTCGAACAGGAACGCCATGTCACCAGCCCGACAGTGCGTGCTGCCGGTGCGCGGCTCATGTTTTTGGGTGAGGCCCCACACGAAATCGGCTGCAGCACGTATCTCGCCGCGGTGCATGGTCTCAACGTCGGAGATGTTCCGGCGGTCCAGTTGAGCGCCGAGAAGAAACTGCACAATGTATTGCTAACGCTGATTCGAGCCGGCGTCATCTCGGCGGCGCATAATGTTGCGGCCGGCGGGCTGATGGCAGCGGTGTGTGAAATGTTATTTGCCGAAGACCGGACCTTTGGTGCGCGGCTGGATCTGACCCCGCTGGGCGGAGCGCGAGCAGATGCGCTGTTATTCGGCGAAAGCCAGGGACGGGTGATCGTGGCCGTTGCTCCGGAGCGAGTCGGAACCGTGCTCTCCGAGGCACACATGCGCGGCGTTTCCGCTGCGCTGATCGGCGATATTACCGCTGACTCGTTGCTCGGCTTGAAAACTCGCTCGCTCGAAACGGAGTGGGCGATTGCGGATTTGCGCAGTAGCCGCGAGGGATCGCCGGGTGACGCGCCGTCGTCCTCTGCCACCGCGGGTTGAACGGGCAGACGTGATCCGCTGAGAATCCGCCGCGAGGCTTCATTCGGGCGCGACCGAGTTCTTGAAATAAGCGAAGCGAGGCTGCAGAAGAATCGCGGATGCCGAACTCGCCCCAAACGATTCTCGTGATCGAAGATGAGGCATCGATTGCGGAGACAATCGTTTATGCCTTGCAGACGGAAGGTTTTGCCACCGTGTGGAAAAGCACGGGTGGAGAGGCGCTCGCGGTACTGGTTGGACAACCGATTGCGCTCGTCGTGCTCGATATCGGATTGCCGGATGGCAGCGGTTTCGACGTATGTCGGGAGATTCGGCGGGACCAGCAGATTCCGGTCATTTTTCTTACGGCTCGGAGCGGCGAAATCGACCGGGTGGTTGGGCTTGAACTTGGGGCGGATGATTACCTGGCCAAACCCTTCAGCCCGCGCGAACTGACAGCGCGCGTTCGAGCGGTGTTGCGTCGCTCCAGCCGCCCAGAAGCTCCCGCGGAGAAATCGGCGGCCGCTCGTACTTGGAATCATGATGCGGCGCGTTGTCGGATTTATTACCGCGGACAGCTCTTGAATTTAACTCGCAATGAATATCGGCTGCTCGGCGCGTTGCTCGCCCATCCCGGCCGGGTATTCAACCGCGAACAGTTAATGACCGCTGCGTGGGACGATCCGATGGCGGCGATGGACCGCACGGTCGATGCGCATGTGAAGACCTTGCGGGCAAAGCTCCACGCCGCCTCACCTGACACGGATCCGATCGTGACGCATCGCGGGCTGGGTTATTCGTTGCGGGAGGAAATGTGAGCCTCCGCGTCCGGCTGTTGGTTTTGATCCTTTCGGTGTACTGCATCGGCGGATATTTCCTGACGCGCCGCGCGCTGGATCAGGTTCGGCCGCGTTATTTGGAGTCGATGGAGGAGACATTGGTTGATACGTCGGTGTTGCTCGCCTCGGTTTTGGAGACGCAGCTGGTCGGAGACACCTTGGATGCGGGAGGTCTGCAACGCGCGTTGGGAGCTGCGCAACAGCGTCGTTTCGAGGCGAAGATTTTTTCCCTGCGGAAAACGACGCTGGATATGCGGGTCTACGTCACCGATGCGAAAGGCGGGGTCGTGTTCGATTCCACGTCGCAGGATGTCGGGAGGGACTACTCAAACTGGAACGATGTGAAGCGGACACTGCGCGGCGAATACGGGGCGCGGTCCACGCGAACGAAAACCGGTGACGACAATACCCAGATAATTTATGTCGCGGCGCCGATCCGGCACGAGAATCGGATCGTGGGCGTGTTGTCGGTCGGGAAGCCGACACTGGGCGTGAATCAACTCGTCGCGGTGGCAAAGCAGCGCGTGCTTTACGGCGCAATCGCCGGTGGCTTGGTCGTGCTGCTGTTGTTATTAGTCGTCGCATCGTGGGTGATTGCGCCGCTCGAGCGGC
Organism: Opitutus sp.; assembly: GCA_036833235.1. Classification (GTDB taxonomy): domain Bacteria; phylum Verrucomicrobiota; class Verrucomicrobiia; order Opitutales; family Opitutaceae; genus Opitutus. The sequence continues at coordinate 609 of DAITQE010000395.1, read as the reverse complement.
TGACCGCGTATGCCCGGACGGTCCGGGATGGCAGACCGGCGCTGCTCCCACCGTTGCCCGGGCGGACATTACGTGGTCTCGGGGTGGCGTTTGAACAGATGCGCGACGCGCTGGAAGGGCGTCAGCACGTCGAACGCTACACGCAGGTCCTCGCGCACGAAGTAAAAGCGCCGCTGGCGGCGATTCGCGGCTCGGCTGAGTTGCTGGACGAATCAATGCCAGCGGAACAGCGCGCGAAGTTCCTGTTCAACATCCGTAATGAGGCCGCGCGGATTCAGCAGATTGTCGATCGGCTACTCGAGTTGTCGTCGCTGGAGGCTCGCAAGGCGCTGCGCCAGACTGAGGAGCTGAAATCCGGTGAGCTTGCCGCCGATGCCGCCGCTGCGATCCAAGCCGCTTTTGTGGCGAAACATGTGAGGCTAGTCGTCGAGGAGGATACAGCCGAGTTCACGCTGCGCGGCGAACGTGTGCTCTTGCGCGAAGCGTTGGTCAACCTGCTGCAAAATGCGTTGGATTTCTCGCCAGCCGGAGGAGCAGTCACTCTGCGCATTGCACGCGCTGATACACGGGGCGGATTCATCGTTGAGGATGATGGACCCGGTATTCCGG
>DAITQE010000394.1:0-4446 GCA_036833235.1 Opitutus sp. | reverse complement strand
ACGCCCGGCGCCAGATGCGAACTGCACAACCAAACCATGACCATCACCGCTCTTTCGGAGGAATAGGAAATGGACGCGATGCACAGTCTGCTAAAGCGCCAGCTCAAACGCCATTTTGGGGATCAGTTCAGCATCCCTGCGGAATGGCGGGCGTTTCTCGACGGGGTTAACGAAGCCTATCGTGAGTTCGATGCTGATCGCGAGATGCTCGAACACTCGCTCGAACTGAGCTCGCAGGAAATGCTCGACGCGAATTCGGAAATGCGGGCTGTCTTCCAGGCCGTTCCCGATTTGGTCTTCCGCCTCGATCATCAGGGCATCATTCTCGACATCAAAGCGGGTGCCACCGGTGAGCTGATGATCAGGCGTCAGGACTCGATTGGGAAACGTATCCAGGATTCCATGCTAAAGGATGTCGCGCCTCAGTTTTCCGAGGCGATTCAGCGGCTCATCGTGGAAAACGCTCCCGTCAGCCTCGAGTATGCAGCCGTGCTGCAGGGTCAGGAATCCGATTACGAGGCACGGCTGGTGCCGCTGCCGGGAAAACAAATTGAAACAGGCGGAGGAGAACCTGGCCCATGAGCAGGAGCGCTTCCGTTTTGTTTTCGAGTCGATGCCGGTGGGCGCCGCCCTCGCCCGGCATTTCCCGGACGGACGGGTCGAACGCATGATCAACGACGCCCACCTACGCATTTGCGGGCTCACGCGTGAGCAAGATCAAATACCAGGGATTTATAAGCAGATCACGATGTCCGAGGATCACGCGCGTCAGACCGAACTTTACCGCCAGCTTGATGAGGGTGGAACCGGCGGTCTCTCTATGGAAAAACGCTATCGCCGCTTGGACGGCGAAGTGGTGTGGGTCACGTTTTTTCTCCAACGGCGGCAAAACGCTGACGGAAGCTTCGACCGGTTGACGATGGTGGTGGACATCACCGCGCGCAAGCGCATCGAAACCAAGCTGGCGGAAGCCAGCGGCTTGCTGGAGGCGATGCTCGAGAACAGCCCCGATTTGATCTACTTCAAGAATCGCGAGTCACGTTTTGTACGCGTCAGCAAAGGCTTCCTGTTACGCGCCGGATTGACCGAGCCCGAAATGTTGCGAGGAAAAACCGACGCCGATTTCTACTCGGGCGATCACGCGCAATCGGCCCTCGCCAACGAGCAGGAGATCATCCGCACCGGCCACCCGATCGTTGGAAAGTTGGAAAAGTAAACGTATCCGGATCGCCATGTCACGTGGGCCCTGACCACCAAAATGCCGTGGCGCGACGGCACCGGCGCGATCGTCGGCACGTTCGGCATCTCCAAGGACGTGACGGCGCAGAAGGACGCCGAACAGAAGCTCGCCTACGAACGCGATCAACTGCGTGCGCTGCTCGATGCGGTGCCGGATGCGATCTATTTCAAAGACAGACAATCCCGCTTCGTCCTCGTCAGTCGCTCGAAGCTACAAGACACCCTCAACCGCGTGCTCGATCTTCGCGCTCGCCGGGCCGCTCACGGGCTCGCGACGGACGTGCCGGAATCGGATTTGCTCATCGGTCTAACGGACTTCGATACTTTTCACAACGACGACGCCCGCCGCGCCCACGAAGACGAGTTGCAAATCGTCCGTACCGGCGAAGCTACCGTCGGCAAACTCGCCCGTCAGACATATCTGGACGGCACGGCACGCTGGTGGCTGTCGAGCAAGATGCCGTGGCGTGACCGCGAGGGACAAATTATCGGAACCTTCGGCATTTCAAAGGACCTCACTGACCTCAAGCAAGCGGAGGCTAATCTCGAAAAAGCTCACAAAGATTTGGTGGAGGCCTCTCGCTTTGCGGGGATGGCGAGGTTGCAACCAACGTCCTGCACAATGTCGGCAACCTGCTCACCAGCGTCAACGTGTCGGCCACGCTGGTAATCGAGCGGACGCGTTTCTCACAGACCGGAAACTTCGCGAAAATCTCGGCGTTGCTGAATCAGCATGAGAACGACCTCAGCGCTTTTCTGAACGGTGACCCGAAAGGGAAAAAGATTCCATCCTTTCTCGCGGCCATGGCGGCGCAAATGGCATTGGAACAGACCACCACGCTCACGGAACTCGATAACCTCCGCAAAAACATCGATCTCATCATGGAAACCATTGCGATGCAGCAGAGTTTCGCGACGGCGTCACGCGTCACGGAAACGTTTCCACTGGTTGAGCTGGTGGAGGAATCGCTGCGCATCGACGGCAGCACGCTCGACCGTGACGGCTTCGAGCTGGTGCGTGATTATCAGATACGGCCGACCGTGACCGTTGAGCGGCACAAAGTGATGCAGATTCTCATCAACCTGGTTCGTAATGCGAAGCATGCCTGCGAGGAATCCGGCCGGCTGAACCAACGGATGACCGTACGGATTGCGGCTGACCAGCACGATGTCCATATCGCGATCATCGACAACGGAGTGGGCATCGCCCCGGAAAACCTTACGCAGATTTTCGCCCATGGCTTTACCACGCGCAAGGACGGTCACGGTTTCGGTCTGCACAGCGCCGCTCTCGCGGCCACGGAAATCGGCGGCTCGCTCGAAGCGCAAAGCGAAGGCACCGACCTCGGTGCCACTTTTATACTGAAGCTGCCGTTTAAGCCGAATGCTCTCACCGCCTGAGACCGTCGTCGCAAAACTCCGAGTATCCTGCTGAGCCTCGCTCAGGCGTGAGGTTTGTCCTCGACGAACGCGGTCTCGTTGCTTTCCGTTCGACTTGACGCGGACGTGGTAGATGCCACTTTCTCCGCTCTTGGGTAGTTGGTAACGAGTAAGGCGCGGTAGCCAAGTGGTAAGGCAGAGCTCTGCAAAAGCTCTATGCGCCGGTTCAATTCCGGCCCGCGCCTCCAATTCTAACTGCGTGTGCAGGAGTAGAATCGGTGTTGGGGGGTCCGAAGTTGACACCAAAGTTGACACCAAAATCAGCACGCCAAAAGGATTTCGCGTCGCTCAATCTCCAGATCGCCAAGGCCTATCTGTCCGGGATCGACAACGGGGTTCAGACGCGCACATGGCAGCAGGGCTATCGAGCCCTCACGCGAATGAAGCAGAGAGCCAACCGGGAGCACTGGAAACGTGTCGTCAGCGATAAGGCCTTCGTGCCTCTGTCCCTACGCGCGCTGAGATTCGCGCTCGATCACTGCTGAGCCGTAAGAATCAAACGCATGGTGGTTGGGGATAACCGCCCCTGCCTCCTCGAACACGGCCCGCCCACAGGTCGGGCCCCATCTTCGTCATCGCGAACTCGCTCCCCTCACCGCCTCCGCGACAACACCGCCACGTCGTAACGCGGCAGTTCCAAGCGAGACGTTTCCCCACCGGCCAACAGATCGGTCATCCCTCCCGGCAACGCGCAACTCTGCGCTTGCTTCGAAAAATTGATGAGAACGAAAACCTCGCGGCCGGCCCTGATACGTCGGCAAACTTCCACTCCCGCAGGAACGGGCAGAGTCACATCACTCACCGCCGCGTCCTTTGTCAGCCGTTCCGCCACTGATTTCAACAACACTGGTTCCAGCACCGCGCCAATGTACGTAATCGTCCCTCGTCCGACTTTGCGCGAAATAACCGCCGGCTGTCCGTCGAGCCAGCCGTTGCTGGTGCCATAACGCAGCTTCACTTCGACGTCCGCCGCTGTGCTTGAAAGATACTCTGCCCAGATCCCAGCGTGACCGCTCCCCCACTCGCCCGTCACGGGCACGTCGTCCAGCAGCGCATAAAACTGCTCAACGCGTCCGCCCAGCGTTGTTGTGAGCGGACCCGGCTGGCGTTGCAGATTAAGCGCATTAAATTCGTTCTTCATTCCGGAACGCGGCCCAAGGACCAAATGTCCGCCGCGCGTGACATAGTCCGTCAAATGCTTCGCCAACTCAGCGGAGATCACGTTCAGACTCGGCGCCACGACGAGCTTGTAATCGTCCAGCGCAATCGTCGGATCGACGATGTCGACCGACTGCGTAACGCCGCGCAGCGCCTCATAGTATTCCTGCAAAATCCCCAACTGATCGTAGCGCAGACTGTGGCGGTTGAAATCGATTGCCCATCGGCTGTCGTAGTCGTGCAACAACGCGACCTGTGAATACGGCGCTGTGCCCGCGAACGTCGCCGCGGCCTTGGCAAACTCCGCGCCGGTCTGCGCGATCTCCGCATACAACGGCAGCGGCTCGCCGTCCGGCCCAACTAGCGCGCCATGATACTGCTCCTGCCCGTTCAACGCACTGCGCCATTGCCAGAACGCAACGCAGTCCGCGCCATGACCCACCGCTTCCCACGCCATCGCCCGCGTCTCCCCTTTATCGAGCGAGTTGCTCACCTGGGCCCAATCGACGGAGCCCGGCTGCATCTCGAGCACCCAGAAATTCTTCTGCTTCCACCCGCGTACAAGATCGTGCGTCGCACCGTTCTTCACCGGATCGAGGTGTCCGGACC
>DAITQE010000393.1:3713-4450 GCA_036833235.1 Opitutus sp. | reverse complement strand
GATCGTGCATCGCTCGGCCACCGCTTATCTCATTCTGAACCGTTTCCCCTACAACCCTGGCCACTTGCTTGCAGTGCCATTTCGAGCCGTCACGGAGTTGGAAAAGCTCACGTCCGCGGAGGCCGCCGGATTGATGGCTGAAATCATTTTCGCGAAACGGCTGCTGTCTGCAGCGCTCAAGCCAGATGGTTTCAACGTGGGATTTAACCTCGGGTCAGCCGCTGGCGGGAGCATCCCTCATCTGCATGCGCACATCGTTCCGCGGTGGAACGGCGACACGAATTTCATGCCCGTCATAGGCCATACGCGAACCCTGCCCCAGTCGCTCGACGCCACGTTTGATCGGCTGGCAGTGATCGCGACGAAGCTTTCCAAGTCCAAATCGGCCGGCGGCGCCTCCAAGAAAAAACCAACTGTCCGCCGCAAGCGCGGCAAGAACCCACGCTGACGTTGGCCAAAAGGCCTGCAGGCCAAAGCTGTCACTGTTACTCTCGCTCTCACTCTCGCCCTTCGTTCCTACGCGCGCTCGCTCTGTCGCCTCCCAATTCCGTCAACCCTTCGCCGCCGCGAGCGCCAACGATTACGATCTGCCGTCAGAATGACTACGAAAACACTCCACTACCCTTCCCCCCGTCATCTCCACGCTCTTTATGCCGGGCGCGACGACAATCTCACTCACGCCGGGTGAGAACGAGCAGCGACCAGCGTCGCTTCGTTCTTCGCCCTGGCGGCTGTGG
>DAITQE010000393.1:0-3703 GCA_036833235.1 Opitutus sp. | reverse complement strand
GCTCGTTTCTCGCGATGCCGCCTTAAAGATCGAGGCCCCCGCCGAACCGCTCGCACGCGCCGAAGCCCTTTTCAGTTTTCTTAACGATGCTCGCGGTCAGGGCATGACGATTCGAACGCCTGATTTTCACCGTATCACGGATGCCTTTGCCCGCGGCGAAGGCGAACAGCTCCGCGAACTGTTCGCTGAACCGCTCGTCATCACCACCAACCGAAAAACGATCGTACCCAAAACCCTGGGACAGAAATTGTACCTGCAGTCCATGCTCGCGCACCCGGTGGTGATTGGAATCGGCCCCGCCGGCACGGGGAAAACCTATCTCGCAATGGCAGCCGCCGTTTCCGCGCTGCTCAAAAACCAAGTGCAGCGCATCATCCTCACGCGCCCGGCCGTCGAAGCCGGTGAGGCCTTGGGGTTTTTGCCCGGCGATTTGCGCGAGAAGATCCTTCCTTACCTTCGCCCGCTCTACGACGCACTCCACGACATGCTGGATCCTGAGGACGTCTCACGGCTCACGGAGAAAGGCATTATCGAGATCGCGCCGCTCGCTTACATGCGGGGCCGAACGCTTTCGCATGCCTTTGTCGTGCTCGACGAAGCGCAAAACACGACGCCTGAGCAAATGATGATGTTCCTCACGCGTCTCGGCGAGGAATCCCGCATGGTCGTGACCGGCGACGTAACCCAGATTGATCTCCCTCGCTCGAAGCAGTCCGGCCTCCTCGAGGTGCGTCATATCCTGCGCGATATTCCGGGAATCGATTTTCACACGTTCAGCGGTGCGGACGTTGTGCGCCATCCGCTGGTTCAACGCATCATAGAAGCCTACGATAATTATCGGAATCCGATGAGCGAGTCCGCGAGCTCCGAGGAAAAACCATGATCCGCCGTCGGCTTGGTAGATTCCAAACATTCAACCACTTCGGGATGAATTATCTCATGTCTTCGAACCGCTCTCTCACGGGCTTTGCTCTCCGCTCCCAGCGCTGGACTCTCGGCTGTTTAAGGTCCGGCTCAGCGCGCCGCTCCACCATTTCTTCTTAGGGAGACACGCCAAAACCTTGCAATGAAATAGGACATTATCCGTTGAATTGCTGGATTGGCGAAGCCTCGTTCCTCCCTTAGGGTTCTGTTTTCGTTTTTTACCATGTCCGTTCGCGACCAGTTTAAACTTCTTCTCGGCGGCCTCGGTGCGAGGCGAACCCATCGCCCGTCGTCACGCCGCTCCGCCTTTCGCGATTTTCTGGACCGCAGCCGCCTCGTTTCGGCGTTTATTTTCGTCATCACCGTTGCGTCGATTTTGCTCATCAGCTCGGCGGGTGTGACCACGGCGACTTTGCCGATGATGCCGAATCAGATTGCGACGGTTCGCGTCGTCGCCAGCGCGTCATTCACCTACGAGAGCGACGAACGCACCCGCGTCGCTCGTGAGCAACTGGTCGATCGCGTCCCGCCCGTGTACCATCTGGAAACCGAACCGTTGCGGCGTTTCGACGCGGCCGCCCGGGATTTGCTTTCGCAGTTGGAGATCTTCGACAACCGACACCCATCGAATGTCACGCTCGCCGAACAACGCGCCGCTCTCACCTCAATTGCCGAGTCCTTCAACTCCCGCGGCCCGTATCGTGCGAGCGTCGAAGACCTCGTCGCGATCCTGAATGCCGGCGATGCGAAGACCCGAGCCGCGCTGTTTGACAACGGTCTTGCCGCGCTGCGCGATCTCTATGCCCAAGGTGTTCAGGACGGAACACTCAGTAATAGCAGCTCGGGCAGTGTAACGGTTTTCCAAATTATCCGGGGTGATGGCAAAGTAAGTCAGCGTCCCATCCAAACGATGGAAGACGCGCTTACCTTCCTGCGCGTAAATCTCGCCGCAGATGGCATTTCGCGTCCCGCTGCGCTGGCGCTTTTCCGTTTTTTCCGCAACGGCCTCGTCCCCAATGTCGTCTTCGATCGCGAAGCATCACGTCAACGCGAGGAGATCGCCGAGCGCCAGGTCCGACCCGTCACCGTCGGTGTGGTGCGCGGGCAAACCATCATCGAACCCGGAGAGCGTGTGACCCCGGAACAGTACGAGATGTTGATGGCGCATAGGAAATATCTGAAGGAGCACACGGACACCAAACTCGACGAGAGTCTCACCTTGTTTGGTCGCGTTCTTCTCGTGCTCGCGATGGTGCTGGCTTCAATCATTTACATCCGGCTCGAAGATCCCGAGACGCTGCTGAGCAACGTGCGGCTCGGGTTGCTCGCGCTCGTCGTGATTATCAACCTGGCCACGGTGCGCGCAATCTACTCGCTCGGCGGCGCCGATTTCTTTGTTCGCGACGGCTCGTGGGCGTCAACGCTGCCGTACGTCGCACCGACCGCGTTTGCACCGCTGATCGTCGCCATTCTCATCGATGCTGGTTCAGCGATTTTCATGGCGCTGCTGATCTCGATTTTCACCGGCATCATCTATGGCAACCGGCTCGACCTGCTCGTGCTCACATTTCTGGCGTCGCTCGTTGCGATCTTCTTTTGCCGCGACGCTCGCCAGCGCGGCAAGGTCGTTCGAGCCGCTGGCGCCGGCGGTCTGACCGTGGCGGTGTTCGCGGGCCTGATTGGTTTTGCGGACCAGACTTCAGTGGAAACCTTGCTCCGCCAAGTGATCGCCGGACTCGGGACTGGTCTCATCACCGGCGTCGCGGTCGTCGGCCTGTTGCCCGTGCTCGAATCGCTCTTCAAACGCACCACCGATATTACTTTGCTGGAGTTGACCGACTACAATCACCCGTTGTTGCGGCGCATGCAGCTCGAAGCGCCCGGCACTTACCATCACTCGCTGATTGTTGCGCAGCTGGCGGAAAACGCCGCCAACGCGATCGGTGCGAATCCACTCGTCGCTCGGGTGTGCTCACTTTTCCACGACGTGGGCAAAACCGCGCACGCCCCGTTTTTCGGCGAAAATCAGCGGGAAGGCACCGATCCTCATGCGCACCAGGATCCGGCCGTTTCGGCCCAGATCATCAAGCAGCACGTCGCGGACGGCGTGGAACTCGCGATCAAGTACCACCTGCCGAACGCCGTGATCGACGTTATCCAACAGCACCACGGCACGACACTCGTGCAGTATTTTTATCAGCGCGCACTCGCCCAGTGCGGTTCCGGCTTACCGCCGGACGCGTCGGGGACTTCGGGTGTCGTGCGGCCCAACCCAACCGCGATTGTGCCAGAAGCCGTCTATCGCTACGACGGACCCCGGCCGCAATCGAAGGAGAGCGCAATTATTTCCCTCGCAGATTGCGTGGAAGCGGCCTCGCGCTCGTTGCGTCAGACCACGCCTGGCCAGCTGAGCGAATTGATCGAGCGCATCGTCCATAACCGGATCGAGGACGGCCAGCTCGACGAAGCACCGCTTACCTTCGTCGAGATCACACGGATCAAAAACAGTGTCCAATTTACGCTGCTGAACATGCTCCATGGACGCGTATCGTACCCGCCATTGGCCGCCAAGCCGACCGCGTCGGCCAATGCCTAATTGGAAAGCCAGGACAAGTCTGTCGCCAGCGTAGGTTGCGCGCTTGCCGCGTAACGCGTCCGCCCCCGGCGGACGCCGCACGCCCCTCAAACGTCGCGCGGCAAGCGCGCGACCTACCGGTGACTTCGAGCCCTCGAGGGTTGAAATTTACGCCACCAACTTCGGCAGCGTGCGTCGAACCAG
>DAITQE010000392.1:0-4456 GCA_036833235.1 Opitutus sp. | reverse complement strand
GCGTGGAGCAGGACGGCGTCGAAAGCGATGATTTGCTCGCGTCGCAGGCCGTTGCGCTCGCGAACGATGGACACGACGTGCTGATCGTCAGCTCCGACAAGGATTTCGCACAGATCGTCGATGATCGCATCAAGATCATGCTGCCGCCACCTTCGGCGAATCCTAAAATTGGCTGGCGGATGATGGATGCCGCCAAGGTGCAGGAGAAATTCGGCGTGCCGCCGAGCCAAATCGCCGACTATCTCGCGCTTGTCGGTGATACGTCGGACAATATTCCGGGACTCGCCGGCGTCGGGCCTAAAACCGCCGCAAAGTGGCTCGGCGAATTCGGTTCGCTGGAGGCAGTCATTGCGAATTGTACGCAGTTGAAACCGGACCGATTTCAAGCTGCGATCTGCGCCGACGCCGACAAACTACGGCGGAATCTCAAGCTCACGACGTTGAATTTGGCGCTTGGGACATTGTCGGTTCCTCCGGTCAAGCCGCATCCGGACGAGTTGTTCGCTCTGTTAGAAGAGCTCGGAATGAAGTCGGCCTTGGCCGACGCGCGAAAGCGTTTCGGCGGCGGCACGCCAGCTACGTCGGTCGTCGTAGCGGCGCCGGTGTCTCCGCCGAAGGCGACGCAGGGCGAGTTGTTTTGAGCGGTGGGAGCGCCTTACGTGGCACGGGCGTCCCGCCCGTGGGTGGCATGGGCATGCTGCCAATGGCATCGCGGCGCGGAGCGCCGTCCACGGGCAGTCTGCCCGTGCCACTTTTTGAGCCACCCCAAACCTGATCTGCGCCCATTCAGAAAGCTGCGAGCTTGCTCGCGCTCAAACCGCGCCAGCAAGCTGGCTGCCTACATTTACGAAACCGTGCCGGCAAGCGCGGTCAGGCTGACCGCGCTCCCACGCGATCCGCGCGTCCCTCCGCTCAGCGTCCCTCTTTGGACACGCCGGCGGGATCAAAAATGTAGCCGATGCCGTGGACCGTACGGAACGTGGACAGGTCGAGGCCGTGCGCTTTGAAGAGTTCACGGACTTTCACGACGTACTGATCGAGTGAGCGACTGCGGACGTCCGCGTGAATGCCCCATACGGCATGAATGAGCGCTTTCCGCGTGATCACGGCGCCTTGATTCGCATTCAAATACGCCAGGATTCCCAATTCTTTGCGGCCGAGCTTTTCGGTCGCGTTGTCGGGAAACGCGATTTCGAGGCGATCGGGGATGATTTTTGCCCCGCAGAAATCAAAGGGCTGGTCGCCCACTCGTACATTCTTGGTCAGATTGAGATCCGCCTTCGATTCGGCCCGGCGCAACACGGCCCGAATACGGGCAGTGAGTTCGGCATAGCTGAAAGGTTTGGTGATGTAGTCATCGCCGCCCATTTCCAAACCGCGGACTTTGCTGGTCTCTTGGTCTTCGCCTGTCAGAAAGATCACCGGGATCGTGATGTCCGCGGCTTTCAGTTCCTCGAGCAGCGAGAATCCACTTCCGTCGGGCAGGCTGATGTCCAGCAACAGCAGATTGGCGAAATTCTGCTTAAGGAACCGCATGGCATGCGCGGTCCGGTTGCAGATCTGCGTTTGCATGCCGGCGCGTTCAAGGTGACCGGCGATCAGGGTCGCCAATTCGACTTCGTCTTCGACTACGACAACAAGCGGTTTTGGTTCAGAACGCATAGGAGACCGCTGGGCGATCAAGCGGGTATGTAGATTGGCTGACGCATTTGTCAAAAGAGAATAGCTGTATTGATCGTTGAACGCGAGCAGGACGCGAATTTTCTTGAAGGTGGAAACCGCCGTGTGAGGTTTCCTGCGTGTCCGCTCCCAAACCACTTCTGATGCTTGGCCTGCCGAAGGGCAGCCTCGAGGAATCGACAAAGAACCTGTTTGCCAAGGCTGGTTGGAAAATCACGACCAGCGCGAGGTCGTACAAGCCATCCATCGATGATGCTGAATTGGATGGCCGATTCGTGCGCGCGCAGGAGGTTAGCCGCTACGTCGAGCATGGCTTCTTCGACTGCGGGCTGACGGGCTACGACTGGATTCAGGAAAACGAGTCGGACGTGGTCGAGGTGTGTGACCTGATTTATAGTCGGGCCTCGACGCAAAAATCGCGCTGGGTGCTCTGCGTCCCCGAATCGTCCAGCGTGCAGTGCGCCGAGGATTTGGCGGGTAAACGGATCGCCACCGAACTCGTGGGCACCGTGAAACGTTATTTCCAGAAGCGCGGCATCGTGGTCGACGTCGAGTTCTCATGGGGCGCGACTGAGGTCAAAGTGCCCGATCTGGTCGACGCGATTGTCGATATCACGGAAACCGGAAATTCTCTTCGAGCCAACAAGCTTCGGATCGTGGACACGCTCATGGAGACGAACACCAAGTTCATCGCCAATAAGACCAGTTGGGCCAACCCGGAAAAGCGGAAGAAAATCGAGACTATCGCGTTGTTGTTGCGCGGCGCGTTGGAGGCCGAATCGAAAGTGGGCTTGAAAATGAACCTGCCGCGGGCCGCTTTGGAAGGCGTTGTTAAAGCGCTGCCGGCCTTGCGCAACCCAACGATTTCTCAGCTGAGCAATCCGGACTGGGTGGCGCTCGAGACGATTATCGATGAAAGCGTCGCGCGGGAAATCATTCCGCAGCTGAAATCGCTCGGAGCCGAGGGGATTGTCGAGTATCCGCTGAACAAGGTGGTGTATTGAGAATTTGGTGTAGCTGCGTTTAAATAGAACGCAGACGGCGCGACTTCGCGCAGCAACCTCTCACTCCCATGCCGAAAGTCACTCTTGGTCTTCTTCAGCATGCCTGTTCTGCGATGCCCGCGGAGAATCTTAAAAAGACGCTGGCGCTCTGCACCAAGGCGGCACAGCGCGGTGCGAATATCATCTGCACGCAGGAGCTGTTTCGTTCGCAGTACTTCTGCCAGAGCGAGGAGCACGAGAATTTCAAACTCGCTGAAACAATTCCCGGTCCCAGTACGATCGCGTTTCAGAGACTAGCCAAAAAACATGGCGTGGTGGTGATCGCGTCGCTCTTCGAAAAACGCGCGTCGGGTCTTTATCACAATACAGCCGTCGTCATCGATGCAGACGGCACGCTCCTGGGGTTTTACCGCAAGATGCATATCCCGGACGACCCGCTGTACTACGAAAAATTTTACTTTACGCCTGGAGACACTGGGTTTCGTGCGTGGCAGACGAAGTTCGGGAAGATCGGCGTGCTCGTCTGCTGGGATCAGTGGTATCCGGAAGGAGCGCGGCTCACCGCGATGCAAGGCGCGGAAATTTTATTTTATCCAACCGCGATCGGTTGGCATCCGGGCGAGAAAGCTGAGCATGGGGAAACCCAACATGGCGCATGGGAAATTATTCAGCGGAGTCATGCCGTGGCGAACGGCTGCTACGTCGCAGCGACGAATCGCGTTGGTTTGGAAAAACCAGTCGGCGGGAATGGCATTGAATTTTGGGGACAAAGTTTTGTCGCCGGCACGAGTGGCCAAATTCTGGCGAAGGCGAGCGTTGATCAAGAAGAGGTGCTCCTCGTTCCGGTCGAGTTGGGCAAGGTGGACACCACGCGGACGCACTGGCCGTTTCTGCGCGACCGGCGCATCGATGCGTACGGTGATTTGACGAAGCGGTTCATCGATTAGGAATCGCGCGGCGCGATTCCTTATTCCCCGCTGCGCGGGGGCAAAGCAGATAATGAACAAATCAAATATGAGATCCCAATTGCTGCGGCGCGCAGCATCGCCTTTGGCATTCGGAAACCGGGCGACGCCTTCGTCGCTGGGTTTTCGAATGCCGGCGGAGTGGGAACCTCAGGCCGGGGTTTGGTTGTCGTGCCCGCATAACCGTGCGACATGGCCCGGTCAGTTTCGCCCGGTCCCGCCGGCGTTCGCCAAATTCGTGGCGGCGATCAGTCGATTTGAGCAAGTAAGGATCAACTGTGCGAACCGGCTCCAGCCACGGGCAAAGCGGCTGTGCGTGACTGCCGGAGCCGACATGACCCGGGTGACATTCTACAATCACCCGACCAATGATGCGTGGTGCCGCGATCACGGGCCCATCTTCGTCAAAAACAAAAACACCGGCGAAGTCGCCGTCACGGATTGGGCGTTCAATGCCTGGGGCGACAAGTATCCGTTCTACAATTTCGACAACCAAGTTCCGATGCGAATCGCGCGGCGACTGAAACTGCGGCGCTTCGTGAATGAAATGGTGCTTGAAGGTGGCTCGATCGACGTAAACGGCCGCGGACTGTTGCTCACGAGCGAGCAATGCCTGCTGAACAAAAATCGTAATCCACACCTAACGCGCGTCGAAATTGAAAATAACCTGAAAGAGTATCTTGGGGTGCACACAATTTTGTGGCTCGGCGAAGGAATTGTCGGCGATGACACGGATGGTCACATCGACGACATCACACGATTCTACAAACCGGATAGAATCGTGACGTGCGTCGAGCTACGGAAGAG
>DAITQE010000391.1:0-4456 GCA_036833235.1 Opitutus sp. | reverse complement strand
GAGACGCTGATACAGCCAGAGATCCGTATCGGTCTTCGATGGGGTCCGCTTGAAATTGCTCAACGCCACCTGCCGGTGAAGCTTCAGCTCGAAAGCGCGCAGCACCTGCCGGCCAATGTCCGTGTCGAGTTCCTCACTGATCTTGAGCCAGCCGCCTGGGGTGGTGTCGGACGCCAGGTGCATGGTGAGCGTGTAGCCGTCGCCGGAAACAGCGCGTTTGACGGCGAGGACGGAGACGGGCTTGGCGGCAGTTGTGCGCAAAACAACGAGCTCGTGCGTCCGCGAGAACGATTCATCGAAGAGCTTCTCGGCGCCAAAGTAATCGTCTGGGCGAACACGCTCGACGAAAGGCCGGTTGGCACCTTCAACCCTCTTGGGGGCGGCGGAGGCGGGGGCGCAGGCGACGACAAAAAGGAGGACGGTGGCAATGTGACGCGGCAAAGTGAAAAAGCACATGGTCGTGTTGGTCGATGGCGAGTATAAAAAGTGAGCTCTGAACTCCAGTTACCCTAACCCGAACATTTCACGGCGGAGGCCCCGCCGCAACCAAAGGAATGGTGCGCGTCTAGCATTGTTATCGTCGCGAGCCCCCAGGCCAAACCTTCCATGCCCGGAGTTTGAAATTGACCACGCACGAAGCGCGCCCGCTGTGCCGCGTCAGGCCGATTTGGATTTCTTCTTCGCGTCGAGTTCCACGTCATCCAGATGAAACTTGTGCAATATTCGATGAAAGAGCGGTGCGAGCACGAGGCCGATGGAAGAAAGAAAAACCACGCCGCTGAACAACGCATAACCGGAGGCGAACAGCTTGGACGTCGTCGTTGTCATCACCGCGACCGGCCCCATTCCAGTAAGGATCATTGAAGCGTTCAAAATGGCATCGATCCACGCAAGGCCGGCGAATCCGTGATAGCCAAGAATCCCAATACCGAGCGCGATGCCCAGTACAACCAGCACCAAAAGAATGGAGAGCGCCACCCGTCCCAAGAATCTCGGCCAAGGCATTAACTTCTCAGTTTTGCGTTCGAACATATGAATTTTGCCTAGATCAACGTTTCAGGTGAACAACCATGTTTGCGATCGGCGCGAACTGCGCAGGCCGCTCTTGTTCGTTATCCCATAGGATCGCGTCGTAAGCAGGGCTTTGGAGGGAGTCCCTGAATCGAATGGATAAACTCTGCCCTCTTACATCTTATTCGCATCGAAAAACGTTCACGCCGCCAAGATGCGAGGGCGTGCGCGACAGTCAACTGAGCGCGATCGTCCCTAGTATTCGAAGGACGTGCCAATGTGCTCGTTTCAGCTGAGTCACGACGGCAGCTGGCACCCGAGGCTGCTCCGCAGCCGAAACGCCAGCTGCCGGCGTTGGCTCTGACGACTGGTTGTGCCATTCTATTTTTTCGATTTGAGACGAAACCCGCGAGTGCCATCAGGACGACATGAACGCGCGCATACGGTAGCGCAAGACTGCTGCCGCCCGCCGCGGCACTCACCTTTCCATCGGGCCGAATCCCTAGTCGACGAGACAAACGGTTACGGAGTTTCGGTGGAGATCGAAAGCGATCGCGCAAGGTTGGCGGCGCTCGGAAATTCGTGTGCAGCTAAATCAAACGTGAGCCGGGCAAAACAAAATACCCAATGAAAACAGATAACGCATCATTTGTCGGGACCGTTACCCACACCATGAACCGGTCGGAGGGCGCGAGTGCAGTTGCGAAGCGCTTTGGACGACGGGCTTTCGTGAAAGGCCTCGCGATCGGCGGCGCAAGCCTGCTTCCACTCGGAAATGCTTTCGCGGCGGATAAACGGAACAAATCAAAGCACGACGCGATCACGAAGGGTGACGCAGATATCCTCAGATTCCTCGCAGCCGCGGAGCTCATCGAGACAGACCTTTGGCAGCAGTATGAAGACTTCTCCCTCGTCGATGGTCCTTACGTCGAAGCACTCGAGGTGCTCGATGACGACATGCCAGAGTATATCACCCAAAACACGAACGACGAATTCAGCCACGAGAGTTTCCTCAATGCTTTCCTCGTAAAAAATCACCACCAGCCAGCGGATCTCGAGCAGTTTCGCACCTTGCCGAGCAGCCCGGTCGCGCCCACCCAGATCAATCGTCTGACGAACCTGATGCACCTAAATGTGGATACGAGTTGGTATCGACGTTATCGCAGCGAGGATAACCCCGATCTGGGCGCAACGTTTCCGCAGGTCGTGACCATCACCGATCGGCCAGCCATTCCAGTGAAGGCGCAGGACAGCTACTCAGAGAACCAGATGCAGGCGATTGCGAATACCGCCGCCTTCCATTTTGCGATGATCGAGCAAGGCGGTTCGAGTCTCTATGACGCGCTGAGTCTGAACTGCGCGAGCGCTCTGGCGTTGCGTATCGTCACCAGCATTGGCGGTTCGGAAGTCGCGCACTTTGAGATCTGGCACGACTTGCTGGGAGATGCGCCGCCCGTGGACAGCGGCGACGGTCTGGTTTTCCCCGATCTCAACACCGACCCAGCGACTACGACGAGTCTTGTCATGCCGAGGCCGTGCAAATTTATCAGCCCGGATCTGCCACTCTGTTCGATCATCCGGCCCACGTCTCCGGCTCTCGCGGGTGCGATGGCGGCAGTGACCTTCCTTTCCGACACGGGTCTGTTTCAAGGGCAGAGTCCCGTGTTTCTCGATTACATCAAAGGGCTCGCCCAAGCGGCTGATGCCGCGCAGCGCGAGAATGACTAAGCTTAACTGATAATGTTTTGAACTCGCGCAACGCCAGCGGCTCGTACTAGGCGTCCGAAGCTTTTGGACTAATTCGTGCCTGCGAGTGTGCGGGCTTGGCGAGCCGAAGTTTTTTCGCTGCCGAACGCAGGGGACGCGTCCGTTTCAGAACACGATGGTTAAAATTGCCCGATCTCTGGCCTGCGCCTAGAGCGCGGCCGGAGATGGGCATTCGATCAGGCAATGCCTTTTTTCATGCGTTCAACGTCCTCGAGGTAAAGCGGGTGCCCGCCGATCCCCCAGTTTCCTTCTTTGACTTCGTCGATCTTCACCCAGGTGACCGGGCGAAACGCTTGACCTTCGATACCGACCATGACGTCGGTGATCTTGGTGATGATTTCCTTCTTCTGTTCGGACGTGAACACGTTTTCGATGACTTGCACATGAATGGATGTGCCTTAGGAAACGGCACGCCTGCGCGCCGTCAGGGCGTTTTCAATTTCATCCACCTGCCGCTGGTTTAACGGATACACGAGCAGCGCCGCCGCCTTCAGCCAGGCCAGCAGGCCGGGAACGATCGAGAATGCGAGCTTGATGCCGAGCAACGCGGTCGCGGTCTGCGCGACGTTGCTTACAAATCCGAAACGATCGAGGAACAGCGGCAGCACAAAACCGCCGCACATGATGCCCGTCTTGAGCGCGAACAAGGATGCTGAATACACCAGCCCCGTCGAACGGCGGTGAAACTTCCATTCGCCGTAATCGGCGACGTCCGCATACATGGCCCAGACGAGTGCGGAGGTTGGTCCCATGCAAAACATGCCGAGCGTGTTGACCGCGAGCAGCAACCCGAAGTTATCCACTGGCAGGAAATAAAAGAGGATGAAACTCGCTCCCGTGATGGCGCAGAGCCAGGCGGCGAGAAGCTTCTTGTCCAACTTGCGCGCAAAAGCTCCGAGACACGCGGTGCCCAGCATCATGCTCGCCATGCCCGACGAAAGGAAAACGGTGCTGCGATCGAACTTGCCGAAGAGGATCGGAGTACCGTCGTCACCCACGCAGTATTTGAAATAAAATAACGTGCTCCCCGAACGCAGCGCGATAAACGTGGTGGAGAAAATCGCCACGAACAGAAGCACCATCCAAGGCCAATTGCGCACGAGCTCTTTTAGTTCTCCTCGCAAATGGGTTTTCTGCTGGGGTGGCGGTGTGACGCGCTCCTTCGTCGCCGCGAAACATATCCAGAACATCGCGACCGAGGCCACGCCAAAGATCGCCATCGTGGATTGAAAACCAAGCAACTCATTGTCACCGCCGAGAGCCTTCACCAAGGGACGGACCAACAGGGTAATCAACAAACCGCCGCCGAACGCGCCGACGAAGCGAAAGCTCGACGCGACCGTGCGAGTCCGCGACGACGGACTGATCACGCCGAGGAGGGAGGAGTACGGGACGTTGATGACAGTGTAAGCCATCAGCATCATCGTGTACGTGATGTAAGCGTAAATCAGTTTGCCGCTCTCGCTCAACGCGGGGGCCGCGAACATCAGATAGCCGCACACGCCGTAGGGCACCGCGCCCCAGAGCAGATAGGGTCGAAATTTTCCCCAGCGGGTCGCGGTGCGGTCCGCGATCACGCCCATCATCGGGTCGTTGACTGCATCCCACAGCCGCACGAGCGGCATCATCAACAGCAGCGCGGACGCCGGAATCCCCCACACGTCCACATAGTAATAGG
>DAITQE010000390.1:0-4487 GCA_036833235.1 Opitutus sp. | reverse complement strand
TGCCCTCGTCGTCGGCGAACTTTTTCGCCCCGGAGCGTTCTCATAAGTCATGACCGCCGCCGCCTTAGCGTCGTCCGTCCGAGCCTCGGAACGCCGGAGCCGCGCCTTTCTGCGGCTTCTGGCGAGTATGTGCCGGCAGTTTCCCGATCTGCGGACATGGCTGATGGATGATTTCGGGCAGGATGCCGACACCCGCGCGAACTTCCTCGCCCTCGTGGAGCGCGGCGACCTCAACGGCGAGGCCATGTCCAACGGCTTCGCCGAACTGGCGGGCGAACTCGACGGGTGGCTTGAGGAAAAACGCCGGATGAAAGCACAGTTGCCCGCGCACGCGTCGCGCCCGTTCGGCGGGCTCACATGGGAGGAAATGGAAGCGCTGGTGCGACGTTACGAAGGCCGCACGCTCAGCCTGAATGTTTTCCTGCTGGCCCGCGACTGGCGCAAAGCAGGCGATGCCGCCAAAGCCTCGCCCAAGCTCCTTCAAGCCGGTGCCGATTTATTGGATACCGCGATCCGTTCCGGCGACCGGCGGTCGCTCATGGAGTTTGGCGATGCCGTCGAGTTGCTCGCCGGCCTCGATCCGCGCCGCCTGCGCACCGCCTTCGGCTACGCCGACTGGTGGAAACTCCACGCCTTGGTTTACATGCTGCGGCACCCCGCGAAGCCTACCGCACCCGCGAAGTGCGGGCGCATCTCGCCACGCTCGGCTTGCGGATCAGTTCGCTCGACTTCCGGCGCTTCTGCAAACGTCACGGCATCCGCCGTGACGAACGCGCGGGCCGTCCTCGTATTCACCCCGCCGCGCGAGCTGCCGGCTAAACGGGGGCTGGGGCCGGACTCGACCCCAGATAGGCACCGCGGCGGCGTTCGGGGCCGCGCGTGCCGTGACAAAGCATCGCAGGGAACGATGCGCGAAGCTCCGGCGACACCAACCGAGCCCCGCCCACCTCGCAAAAGAGCCCCTTCACCAGCAATTCCGACGGGGATGGAACGGGTTCTAGGCTGCGCCTTGGAACTGACCGCTCGTGAGCTAGATACGACGCCAATCCTCCGGCCACGTCTTGCGGTAAGGTGAGAGGCAAGGACGAATGATATTTACAATACCTCGGAGAATATGAATAAATGCCGAGGTTCTGTTATGACCGCTACCACCCAAAGACGCCTCAAAGACGCCTTTCACGGCACCACCCTCCTGCGCTCGCGCGATCTGACCGCGCAAGGGTTCAACCGTGTCCACCTGCGGCAAGCGGTGCAAGCCGGGCTGCTCGAACGCGCCGGTCGCGGGCTTTATCGTCCGCCCGGTGCGGACATCACCGAAAACCACACGCTGGCCGAGGTCGGCAAACGGATTCCCAACGGCATCGTCTGCCTGCTCTCGGCGCTCAACTTTCACCGCCTGACGACACAGAATCCGCACGAGGTCTGGCTGGCCCTCGGCCACAAGAGTTGGAGTCCACGCGCAGACAAGGTTAGCCTGCGGATCGTCCGCCTCTCCGGCTCCGCTCTGAATGAGGGCGTCGAAACCCACACGGTTGAGGGCGTGCCCCTGCGGGTATACAACCCCGCCAAGACCGTGGCGGACTGTTTCAAATTCCGTCACAAGATCGGCCTCGATGTGGCGCTCGAAGCCCTGCGCGAAACGTGGCGTGCGCGCCGCGCCACGATGAAAGACCTGGAGCACTATGCGCGGGTTGACCGCGTGGCCAAGGTGATGCGTCCCTATTTTGAAAGCCTGACATGAAGCCCGAACCGAAGCGGAATCTGCCGGCGTCCGTCCGGCAACGGCTGCTCACATTGAGCGAGCGCCGCAAGGAGCCCTTTGACCTCGTGCTCGTGCGTTACGGCATTGAGCGGCTGCTCTACCGCCTCAGTCGCTCGCCCCACGCGGAAAAATTCCTGCTCAAAGGCGCGATGCTTTTCGCGATCTGGGCGGACGGAACCCATCGGCCTACCCGTGACGTGGACCTTCTCGGCTCCGGCCCGCATGACGACGAGACGTTGAAGACGATCTTCACGGAGCTCTGTCGCCTCGAAACTGAGCCGGACGGCCTCATCTTTCTGCCGGAGAGTGTGGCGGCTGCGCCAATTCGCGAGGAAGCTGCGTATCCCGGCACGCGTGTCACCTTGGAAGCGCGACTGGAAAGCGCCCGGATACGGGTGCAGGTGGACATCGGGTTCGGTGATGTCGTCACACCCGAGCCGGACGAAGTTGAATTTCCGGCGCTGCTGGACTTTCCCGCCCCGCACCTGCGGGCGTATCCGATCTATACCGTCGTGGCAGAAAAACTCGAAGCGAGCGTTCGGCTGGGCGAGGCGAACACGCGGATGAAAGACTTTTTCGACGTCTGGTTTCTTAGCCGGAAATTCCCTTTTGAAGGCGAGTTGCTGAAGGACGCCATAACCCGGACATTCGCCCGGCGGGAAATGCCTTTGCCGAAGACGGTGCCTGTCGCACTGACCCCGGAGTTCGCTGCACTGAAAGCCGCTACTTGGGCAGTCTTCATCCGCCGCAATGCTCTCACGCCCGCTGAAATGGCCGCAACGTTGGCCGCCATCCGCGCTTTCGCATGGCCAGTGCTGGAAGCGGCGTCAAAGGCTGTGGCATTCAATCAACGATGGACGCCCGGTGACGGCTGGCGGCAGCCCTAAAAATATCCGGGGTCACGCCGTGAAGAGCCCATTGGATGACTAAACAATTTCAGCATACGGCGCAGCGCGCTTATCTTGAGCGGTGGAATGACGGGCACGGGCTTTATCTTTACGATAAAAGCACCGGGACATTTTCACTGGAGCAGAGCGCGAAGAGAATTCTGGGCGTCGAGAATATGCAGTCCGACGCAATGGAGAATGCGTTCCAAAACGTGGAGCGATGCATCGGGAATACAGGCCACGTCGGTGAGATGAAAGACCATGAACTCGTGCGGTCGTTTGCCGAATGGATGGCGCTTCATCTCGTCCGAAATGCGCTAAATGCGGGCGACCTTGGTGGCAAAGATTATGCGGCCGAGGTGAAGAACCTAGGGCTGCATCTAGGCGCGCATTTTGGGTTTTGGATGGATTTTACCGGCGATGTTTTCATCACAGGCGACAACCCGGTCGTGCCCGTTGTAAATCATGGCGAGACCTTTTATATTTCTGCTCTTAGCCCACGGCGATGCGTCTATTTGATAGCTGAGGACAAAATTCCAGGCGAAGGGGGAAAACACGGCCTCATGCCACCACGCATCAACCAGCTAATCCATGATGCGGCTTCCCGCTATTGCGTGAGTTTCGACCGAAATCTACATCTTGAGAAAGCCTAGCGCCCGTATGTCCCTGTTAAATGCGATTTGCCCTTTGTGGAGCCTTGATGAACGAGATTGGCCTGAATTTCTCGGGTCATCAACGTTGCTGCGTAAGCGTCCGGTCGGGTGCCCTGCGGTAGATATTGATCGTTACGGATGATCGATCCAGATGGTCACCATCTGGATTTATCAATGGTGACGATTGCTATGCGATTCGGTCGGGGATCACGCCGGCTGCCAATGGGCGGGCAGCAGCGGGGTGAGATCGTCGCGATTGGTCATTTTCGGCAGGCGAGTGAGGACGTCGCGGAGGTAAGCAAACGGATCCTTGCCGTGGCGGCGGCACGAGACGACGAGCGAGTAGATGATCGCGGAGCGCTGTCCGGCGTCGGGATGACCAATGAAGAGCCAGTTCTTTTTGCCGATGGCAGAGGGGCGAATGGCGTTCTCGATCGCGTTGTTATCGAGTTTGGTTTGCCCGTGACGCACATGAGCGCTCAGTGGTTCCCAGTGGTTGAGGAGGTAATCGCAGGCTTGGCCGAGGAGCGACTTGGGCCGCATCCGTGCGCGCAGGCGCTCAGCGAGCTGACGCAGCCAGCGCAGAGTCCGGGTGAAGCCGCCGGCTCGCAACTGCGCTCGCCGGCTGGCATCCGGCGGGAGTTGCAAGCTTGCCTCGTGCTCGTCCCACCCACGCTCGAGCCGATAAAGCCGGCCGATCAGCTTGATCGCCACGCGTACCGCTTTGGGCGACTCGACCTGCGCCTCGATAAATTTGCGGCGGGCGTGCGCCGTATGTAGCGCGCTACATACGGCGCATTATGTTGCGAGTTTGATATGTGAGAGCCGCGGCGGTGTTCCGCTGGTTCAGCGAGCGGAAGTCGTAACATAATTGTCGCGCGGTATCCGGCGGTTGAGTGCCGATGTGAGCGTGTGCTCCCAAGTGCTCTTCAACGTCGATGGCCGGATTCGCCGTCCAAGAAGGAAGTTCTGCAGCTCTGGAGACGCAATGGGCTCAAGCCCGGGAGTAGCGCCCACTACCGGCGTGTGCTCGGAGTATTCTTTGCTTATTGTGCAGAGTCCCAGCTCTCACCTACACGCCAGCTCAGCGCGAAGGGATGCCATCGATTCTGGCTCTGGTACGTGCGTCGCAGCGATCGGTGCCGCGATGCGGACGCACTGCGCCAGACTTTGAGTCAGCCGCTG
>DAITQE010000389.1:2582-4504 GCA_036833235.1 Opitutus sp. | reverse complement strand
GCAGCGGCTTGGGCGCAGCGCTGATGAAACGAAAATTCTCCGAGGACGCGCTGCGGCGCTGCGGATTATTTTTCATCTACGACGACGCCCAGATCGCGCTGGGAGCGTTGCGACCGCGTTTTCGCGGGCGGCTCATGATTCCGATTCGAGATTACCAAAGCCGCGTGGTCGCGTTCACCGCGCGTCAGACCAAACTGACTCCGGAGGACGATCCCGCTCGCGAAGCAAAATACGTTAACTCTCCCGAAACGCCGATCTTCACCAAGGGAAACCTGCTGTTTAACCTGGACCGAGCACGGTCCGCGGTCGGAGATGGCAAACCGTTCGTCATCGTTGAAGGCCAGCTTGACGCGATGCGCTGCTGGTCCGTGGGACTGAAAACAGCCATCGCGCCGCAGGGCACATCGATCACGGAAAGCCAACTGGTTCTGTTGCGCCGCTATCATCCGCAAGTGGAATGCTTTTTCGACAGCGACAGCGCAGGACAAAAAGCGGCCCTTCGATTTCTGCCAATGGCCCTCAAAGCGGGTTTGGAAATACGTTTTCTAACCCTCGCCGGGTCCGAAAAGATCGATCCAGATCTCCTATTTCTCGAACGCGGCCTCGCGGCCTACGAAGAGGTCCGGCATTCCTCTCAAAGCGCCATGGCGTTCGCTTGCCGCGCGGCTCTGCCTGACGGCGCGAAATCGACTCCTGAACAGCGGGCGCGCGCCGCACAAGTCGTTGTGGAATTGATCGCAGTGGCTGAAAGCGGCGCCGGGCGCGCGCATCTGCTGAATGAAGCTGCGGGCCATCTCTCGCTTTTCCCGAACGTTCTGCAGCGTGAGTTTGAGACCTTCGTCAGCCGCCAAAGCCGCCAGGCGTCCAGCCGCTCAGAGGCGGCGTCGAGTGCCGAGCCTGCGTCCACTGTGACCTCAGGCTCGGTAACGCACTCGTCAGAGCGCGATCTGTTACTGCTTTGCCTTCATTACGAAGAACTCGGGAAACCGCTCAGCTCGGCGCTGCCGCACGATTGGATTGATGTATCACACACCGCCGGCTTGCTTCTCAACCGTTTTCTTGGCGAATTCGAGCACGACACGTGGCCAGGTCGGGAACACTTGGATACGCTGTTGGAAACCAATGAAGAGAGAACACTCGTCGCCACGTTGATCTTCGACACCCCCGTTTCGGACGGCACCTACAAAGACTTAGGTGACCCCCGACAAAAAGCCGGACAGGCTTTGGTGGAACTCCGCCGCCGTGCGCTGGAACCGCGCCTGCGGCAAATAGAACTTGCATTAGCCAGCACCCACGCGGACAGTAATTCTGACCCAATTTCACTCTACAAAGAACGTTTAGAAATTCAACGACAGTTACGCCAACCGATCAATTTATCCGGCCCGGTATAGCCTAGTTATAGAGACCCTTATCACATGTCGCGCAAAGCCAAGTCCGCCGCGGCGGACACCCATTCAGAGGCCGTCGAGGCCGTTATCGAGAAAACCGCATCTGTTTCCGCTGCCGAAGGCACAACCGGTTCTGATATTCCTCCAGGCGGGATCAACGATAAGATCCGCAACCTGATTCGCCTGTCGAAGGAGCAGGGTTATCTCACGTTCGACGATATCAACGAAGCGTTGCCGGAATCCGTCGAGAACCAGGAGGAAATCGATAATGTCCTTTCGATTCTCCAGAATCTCGAGATCGAGATTCTCGAGCCCGATCAAGTCGACGATTACAAGCAGCGGATGGAGGAAGCGGAAGAGGAAGAGTCACGCTCGTCCCAGCATGATATCCTCGACGATCCGGTTCGCATGTACCTCAAGCAGATGGGCCAAGTCCCGCTGCTGACGCGCGAACAGGAAGTTGAGATTTCAAAGCGGATCGAAAATGCCGAACTGAAGGCGCAGGAAGCACTTTTCCAAGCCACGGTCATCGGC
>DAITQE010000389.1:0-2572 GCA_036833235.1 Opitutus sp. | reverse complement strand
GTCATCGGCAGCTACATTGTCAATTTGGGGCAGAAGCTGATCGATCGTCAGGAACGATTCGACCGCATCGTCATCGACAAGAAGATCGATAGCCGTGAAGCCTATTTCAAGGGGCTCGAAAAACATGTTCTTTCCACCCGCAAGGCGGAGGAAGCCGTCGCCGATTCCTGGCAGGAATCGCTCAAGGCGAAGAACGACGCGGAGAGGAAAAAAATCCTCGCCAAGCATAAGAAGCGCGAAGCGGTGCTTCGTGCACACTTTGGAAAATTCTTCTTCAAGCTGAAGGTTTACGAAGAGTACCTTGAGCAACTTCGCCCGATCCTCGAGGAAATCGAGTCGCTGAATGCACAGCTCGATCGCGCCAAAAGTCCCAAGACTAAAAAGGACGCCGGCATCGACACGAAGGTCATTAGCCATCGCCTGAAGCAGATTGAGACGCTCCAGCGCATCGCTCCTTCGGACCTGCTCAAAGTCGTCGCGCAAACGCGCATTCACGTCCGCGAAGCGCATCAAGCGAAAACCGAGATGGTGGAAGCCAATCTCCGCTTGGTCATCTCGATCGCGAAAAAATACACCAACCGCGGTCTGTCTTTCTTGGATCTCATTCAAGAGGGCAACATGGGCTTGATGAAGGCGGTAGAGAAATTCGAATACCGCCGCGGCTACAAGTTTTCCACGTACGCCACGTGGTGGATTCGTCAGGCGATCACGCGCTCCATTGCTGATCAAGCCAGGACCATCCGCATCCCGGTCCACATGATCGAGACGTTGAACAAGGTCATGCAGGTGCAAAAGCAGCTTCTGCAGGAGTTCGGTCACGAGCCGACTCCCGATGAAGTGGCCGATGAGATGAATCTCCCGGTCGAGCGCGTGCAGCAGATCATGAAGATGGCGCAGCAGCCGATCTCGTTGCAGTCACCGGTTGGCGATGGCGACGACACCAGCTTCGGCGATTTCATCGAAGACAAATCGGCGGAAAATCCGTACGACATGACGGCTTTCTCGCTTCTCCGCGAAAAGATCATCGATGTCCTCGACTCCCTCACCGAGCGCGAGCGTCGCGTCCTGTCGCTTCGTTTCGGCTTGATCGATGGGTACAGTCGTACGCTCGAAGAAGTGGGCAAACAGTTCAAGGTCACGCGTGAGCGTATTCGTCAAATCGAAGCCAAGGCTTTGCGGAAGATGCGCCATCCGACGCGTATCCGGCAGCTGCACGGGTTTTTCGATGCCGAACAGATCGATAACGCGCAGAATCTCATGAAAGTCGCGGCCACAAGCGGTGTTCCCGGTCGTCCGTCCGCGCCCACAGGTTTGCCGGCTGGCTTCTCGCTTCCTCCGCCCTTACCGAAGTCATAGCTATCTCTGACGCTTCTGCGTTTTTAAAACGCCGCTGCCCCCGCAAGAGGTCCGCGGCGTTTTGCTTGCTGGCGCGGTTTGAGCGCAAGGAAGCTCGTGGCGTCAGCGCCTGTCAGATGCAACTTACGGTGGAAAACCATACTCGGCCGGCCCGACCGATTCCGCTTTCCCGCTTTACAGCCCGCCCAGCCGGCGTACGGTGCGCATCATGGATACTTCTCCAATCTTTCTCGCTGCATTCGGCTTCGGCGGCATGGAGCTGATGATTGTGCTCCTGATCATCCTCGTTCTCTTCGGTGGCGCGAAGCTTCCTTCATTGGCAAAGGGCCTCGGGCAGTCGATCAAGGAATTCAAGAAGGCGAGCAAGGATGAGGACGAAACCAAGACGGTTGACGCTGACGCCAAGAAGCCCGAGGTCAGCAAGACCCACGGCACCAACTAAACGGCTCCTCATCTTTCCGGACTCGGCGCGCTGATTCCAGCGCGCTTTTTTTGTATCCGCTGGAGAGTGACACAGCCAAGCAGGGCGCGGCTTCCACGCATGCGTCCAACAAAATCGCGCCGTTGTCACAAGTCGCCGGCGTCAACTTCTTCCGGACGCTCCCGAAGCCACTCTCGAAATTCAGTAATCTGGCCTGACGTTCCGAGGGCGAGTAGTTCGTCTCCCGCGTTTAAAATTTCTTCGGCGCTCGGATTCAAGATCCGCACGCCACCGCGATTGATGCCGGCAATTTGAACGCCAAACCGTCGGGCCAGAGCCAGCTCTCCAAGCGATTTCCCACCGGCCGGGCTCCAGTCGGGCACCACCAGCGCCTGCATTTGAACTTCTTCAAAAATCGACTCGAGGTCGATCGAGCCTGACACCCCGGACAAAAACGTCTTTCCCGTTCGCACCTGCTCGATCGTTCCCATCAGCAGCACACGGTCGCGCGGATACAAAACGGCATCAGGTGGCGGTATTGGAATCATGAATCCCTGCCGCTCGATTCCCACGACCGAACACCCGTACTTCGCGCGCAAATCCAGCTCGGCGATTCTTCGACCTTGCACGTCTGCCAGATCGGGAAGCACGCAATCTATGATGTGCAGATTCCAATCGCTGTGCGGTCGCAACCATGGCGCAGACGTACCGGTCATTTTGTGCTCGGCCGAATTCATGACAGTCTGCAACTCGACCTCGAGATGACTGTGCCAGTAAATGAGACGCTGCCGAAGG
>DAITQE010000388.1:0-4506 GCA_036833235.1 Opitutus sp. | reverse complement strand
GAATGCGATCACTCCGCCGGGGCATTCATGGCCGGACAGGTAGTAATATTCTGCGTGTGACCGAAAAGGATACACTTGATCGGTGCCTTCGGGCAACGGAACTGGTTCGCCCGCGCCAACGAGGAGGAGCGCGTCGTCGAGTTCAAGCGCATCAGCAATTCGCGCGCGACGGTCGTTGAGGATGAATGTCATGAGAGGAATGAAACCGGGCGAATGAGTAGAACAAAAAGTCCGCGCAGGACCAGACGCGTCAAGAGCCAAGCCGGGAAAGCCAGTGTTGGCCAACGAAACGACCGGGGTCTCAGCCGACATTCAAAATCGATCACTCGTGCGCACACACGGAACCGAAGTTCAAAATCTGCTCATTATCTGGCAATCTGCGCGTAGTCATGCGGAGGCAGTTGTGGCAGACTGCTGATGTGAAAACGATCTTAACCCCCGTCGACTTCTCCGGAATCACTGATTCCGTTGTCGAAGAGGCGATCGTCTTCGCAAAGGCCTTGGAAGCGCGGGTGGTACTGCTGAACGTGTTGCAACCGCCCGTAATTACGAGCGAATACGGACCCTTCATGGAAAACATCGCCGAGATCGTTCTCGTCGGTGAGAAGGCCGCGGCCAGACAGTTGAACGCGCTGCAGGAGAAGCTGGTGAAGTTGGGAATCGAGACAGAAACGTTGCAGTTTACGGGCACACCGGTCCCGAACATTTTGAAACAGGCAGAGAAGGTCGACGCCGACTACATTGTCATGGGGTCGCACGGCCATACCGCTTTTTATGATCTACTGGTGGGCAGCACCACGCACGGCGTGTTGCTGAGAGCACCTTGTCCAGTGGTCATCGTCCCGGCCGAAAGGGAAAAGGCGCGGAGGACGAAATAACAATTGGTTAGTGGAAAGGGAAATGTGTGTGGGAGCGCCGGCGGGGGCCGGCGCTCTTTTTTTACACGTATTGAAATGTAGGTTGCGCGCTTGCCGCGCAACGGGTCGGCGACGCGGGCGTAGCGCGGCAAGCGCGCAACCTACAGCAAACGCGGGGTCTTCACACAGGCTGTCACGCCAACCACGCTACGCTTCAGCGCGCAAATGCCCGGCGCATGCCGCCGGTCACAATCGCGAGCGTTAGCAGCGAATTGATCGGCATCAGAATCGCGGCGACGAGCGGATTCATGTGGCCGGTGACAGCGAGACCGACCGCGAGCGTGTTGTAAGCCACGGAGAAAACGAGAATCGTAGTCTGCGTGCGGCGTCGAATCGAGTTGGTTGAAAACAGCGCGCGCAAGCCGCCGATGCCTCGACCGAGATAGTAAAAGTCCGCTTTTTGTTCCAGGACGCCATGGTGGATTACCGGCGTGCCGCGACAGAGCGCACGATCGAACGCGAGACTGTCGTTGGCGCCGTCGCCCAACATGAGCGTGTCTTTCAAATCGTGAGCTTCGATCCAGATCGCTTTCTGATTCGGCGTCAGTTCGCCAATGGCGTGAGCCGGCGGCAAACCCAGGTCAGCCGCCAGAGCCGCGACTTTTCCGCTGCGATCGCCGCTCAGGATAAATGTCGAAAATCCGAGACGTTCGAAAGCGGTGAGTTCCTGCCGAACGTCGGGGCGAACGGTGTCGGCAAAATGGAAACGGGCCAGCACCGTTCCATCGCAGGTGAATTCGCTCCCGTGATCCGGTTCGCCCGTCGGTGCCGAAGAGTGTTCTGCGTCGCGAGGCTGCCCATTACGCCAGCCCGGCCGGCCGAGCGCCCACTGTTTGCCTCCAGCGGGCAACACAACGCCGTCTCCCACCAGCTCCGTGATCTCCGCGATTGATAATTCAGATGCGAATACGCCATCGCCTTCCGGTTCGGTGGAATCACGGCCCGCTGGCGCCTCAGGCGATGGCATTGGGCCCGCCAGCAGATTTTCAAGCAGGCATTGACTGACGGGGTGAGCATTGTCGCGCACGAGGGCGTGCAGGGCCGCGCGTGCTTTCGGCTCGAGCCGCCATAAAGCCTCAGGATTCAGCAGCACCGGCGTCTCGAGTGTCAGGGTGCCGGTTTTGTCGAAAACCAGTTTTCGCACCCGTCCGAGTCTCGCCCACAGATCGCTATCGCGAACGAAGAGTCCGCGCCGTCGCAACGCCACCGTTGCCATTTCGTCGGCCAAAGGAAACGCCAGCCCGATAGCGCACGGGCAGGAAACGACGAGCACTGCCGTCACCACGGACCACGTGCGACGTGCGTCCCCGGTCGTGAACCACCAAATGGTTCCGGAAAGAACCGCGATCGCGATGATGCCGATCAAGTATCCACGGATGATTTTTTCGAGGAACACGTGACGAACGCCCGCGCGTTCCGTGGGTTTCAACAGCTGTGCGAGGAGTGATTCGCTCCATGCTTGTTGAGCAGTGAGTTTCGCGGCGCCGCGGGTGAGATTTACGGCCCCGGCGGGAACGCGCTGCCCGGCGCGGAACGTGCGTGGTTCGGCTTCACCATTGATCGAGGCGAGTGAAAATGTGCCTTGGACCGATTCCAGTCGCGACTCCACCGGGACGGTTTGTCCCGTGGCAGCGAAGTAGCCCTGACCCGCGATTAACTGCTCGGGGGGCAGCGTCTCGCCGTTGAGCAACCGGACCGATTGAGGCTTCGGCTGCTGACGGAGAAGTCGTCGCTGGTTGCGCTCGACCGCAGCGACCTGAGCCCAGCGACCGATCAGCATGAGGAGAATGAAAGTCGCGACGAAATCGAAATAGACGAAGTGTTCCTCGCCAGCCATCCAGCCGTAAAGAGAACCCAAATACGCACCAAGAATCCCAATGGAGATCGGCAGGTCGATGTGCAGTGCGCCGTGTCTTAGCGCCAGGACGGCCTTGCCGATGAAGTACGTGCCGCCGACGAGAAAACTCAGCGTGCCGAACGTCATTGCGAGCAGCCCGAAGAGCCGCGCGTATTCGAACGTGCGTTCCATGCCGAAATACGCGGGGAAGGCGAAGAGCATCACGTTCATCGCAAACGCAGCGCAGAGGCCGAGACGTTTCAGCAATGCGCGGCTTTCGGTTGGTGTCGTCGTGTCACCCGCCGGTCCGAGGAGATAACCGAACGCTTGCAGCTTTCGCGCAAAGTCGGGCGCGGAGAATTCATTTGGAATCCAACGCAGGCGGATTTGACCGAGCTGCGCATTCGCCTCGATGGTCCGTGCACCGGGCTGTTGTTGAAAGACGCGCTCGATCAGCCACACGCATCCCGCGCAGGAGATGCCTTGAACATCCAAAATGAGTTCGGGAACACCGAGTCTTTTGCCGGAGACGGCGGCCGCGAGCGTCACCGCGGCTTCTGCTGTTTTCTGCGCATCAGCGAGCCAGGAAAAATCGCGCGGTTGGAAGACGGTAGCGTCGGCCGGCGCGGTCACATCATCCTTTAAATTGTAGTAACCGGCGAGCCCATGCTCGTGAACCAGTCGGAAGACATAGCTGCAGCCGGCACAGCAAAAACCCGACTCGGCCATGCGTTCATCGAGAAGTGGCGCTCCACAATGCCGGCATACGCGCCTGTCGCGCGCGTCGGAACTCGCTGCGGCGCGGTTAGAGCCGATGAGCGTAGGAATGGTGGCTTCGGCGCTCATCTCAATGGCAGACGAACGTGGAGGGATCCGGCCCGGCGAAGCCGAGGGTTGCGCGCAACCGCCAGCTAATGATGACAGCGGTGGTCAGCGCGAGGGCGAAACGCGCGCGATTCAACCAGAGCGGAGAAAGTTTTTGGCGGACCCAGTGAAACTGCGTCTGCGCCAGCCAAAGCAGCGGGACGGTTCCCAATCCGAACGCCAGCATGAATTCGACCCCACGAATGGCGGAGCTGGAGAGCAGCGCCAGGGCGATGATGAAATACAGCGGACCGCACGGCAGCAGCGGTGTGGCCAAACCAAGCGCGGCGGCCGCCTGGACGCGTGAGCGTTGGCGTATCCAGGAATGTAGGTGCAGCGAAAAACGGCCCAACGCGGCGGGCTTCGGAAGAAAGCGATCCCATCGCATGGCAATCGCCAGGAATACCAGGACGAGCAACCACGGCAGCCAGCGCAGCGCCGACTCGGAAACAAAGGTCAACGGCAAACGCCCGAGCCCCCCGGCAAGTCCGCCGAGTGCCGCATAGCTGGTCAGACGCGTGAGATGATACGCGGTGCTCACCGTTTGCGCGTCCGCCCGATCTCCCCGCACGGGCATCAGCGCACACGCCAGTGGTCCGCACATGCCGGCGCAGTGCAGGCTCGTGACAAGCCCCGCGACAAAAGCGGTGGTGGGCGAGTTGATGGCGGCGAGATCCATGAGATTAGCCCGGCCATTTCCTGCCGCGGTCGTCGCAACGAGAGTGGCACGGGTCTCCTAACCCGCTATCGATAAACACAGGTCGGGAGACCCGTGGTACTCCAGAATTATTGCGGCATGCTATTTTTGAGAACGCCGCGATGTTGGTCGTGAAGTTCATTCGCGGTGGGTCGATACCCCGAAGCTTGCTTCGGCTTGGTTGCGTTGGT
>DAITQE010000387.1:0-4507 GCA_036833235.1 Opitutus sp. | reverse complement strand
CCAGGCGCTTCGTCTCCGGGAGACCTCTGCGCCAATCTCACGCCGGCAAATGTTTGAATCCCCTCTGGAGAGGGGTGGCGCGCAGCGCCGGGGTGTGTTGCCTTGGCAGAGAAGGCCACTCCCGTGTTCTGGTTCGGCGGCGTGCAAGCTCACGCCAGAGCGCTGATCAGCGCCTGCTCCCGAGCCTTCGCGATGACTTTCGAATAGCGTCGTCATCTCAGAAATTCGGCAGCCCTTCGGGGGTCATGGGCAGCGCAATCACCGTTTCACGCGTCATTTTGCCGTAGGTGAACTTCAGCCGCAGCCGCTGTGGCGTCTCCAGCTTGCCATTCGAATCGCGACGCAGCTGCGGCTCGTTTTTCCAGTTTCGAAAACTGGCGTCGTAATAGTCGTAGCTCAGCCCCGTCACCAGCGGCGTGACCAAGGTCTCCCGTGGAGGATCGTCTTCAAATCGCTTCTCCAGCCGCGAATGCCACAGGAGTTTCAAGCCCTCGCCCTCGCGTACTTGAAGTGAGCATACAACCTCCGGCAACGGGCGTTCGGGCCACGTAAAAAGACGGCAGCCCTCCGGCAGCTCAAACGTGAGCAAATTATCGGTCATCCCGGACTGCGGACGAATCTCCTCCGCAGTGATCGCTTCGGTTCCTGACCGGACCGCTGGGGGCAAGGCAGAGGCGCGGAGTTCCTGCTCCAAAAAACGCGTGACCGCGCGGACGTGCTGGTCGAAAAGCCGCACGTCATTGTTGCGACCCCAAAGCTCGCCCATTGAAAAAACAAACGTGTTCATCGAGACGAGCACCAGTCCGACCAGCGAGAGCGCGAGCAGAATTTCCAGCAACGTGAACCCGCGACGCGTCGCGTGACGACTGGCACTTTGTTCCGTCTGCGTAGCACGGGCAGCCTGCCCGTGGCCGTTCATCGGATAATTCCTCATGGCAGCGCCTTCTTCAACTCGAGGATGCGCTGCTTCGCGTCTCCCCGTAGTTTTGCCGTGTCGGTGCCTTCCGCCCACGTCGGCCGCAGCAGCATGAACGTTTCGGTCGTGGGCGTTTGCGGCAGATTCGAATTCGGATCGCTCACATCGCACACGAACACAACCCGAAACAAATCCGCCGTAGTCGACTGCTCGATCGTCGCAGTCCATTTCACCCGGACTCCCTCGCCGTCCTCGAAATCGTCGCCTTGCTCGGCTTTCTTCCGATCCGGTTCGGCCAGCAGTTGCGACCGCGCAAAGCGAACACTCTCGTCGCGCGCATTGCCGCGGCCCACGAGATTGTACGCGTTGAGCACATTGATATACGCGGACGCGAGCACGACCGCCGCCATCGCAAACACCGCGAGCGCCACCATGACTTCCAAGAGCGTGAAACCGCGCGAACGCATCACGGACTTTTCACCTCGGGTAAAACCGGTGCGCACGTCCATGGATCGATCGCGATCACGTGAGCAGGACCGTTGGTTCTAAACTGCACGCGGAACGGCGTGCAGGTGCCGTCCTCATAATAAGAGACGAACGGCAGCGTTTGCATCTCCACGAGTTGCCCGCCCACCAACAGGGCGCTGCCAGCTGCCTGGGCATGTAAAAGATCGACCGTCAGATCGCGAATTTCCGGCACGGGGAAGGTTTGCGCGGTCCCGGACGCGTTCACCACAAACTCTTTTTTCTTCGAGTCGAAGCTGAGTGTCACCTCACTCTGCGAGCGCAGTGCCACCTTTCGCGCGGCCCGACTGGCCTCCCAAAAAACTCCTTCCGGCGAGGTCGGGCGACCGTCCGCCAGATGCGCTGCACCTGAAACCAATGCCGCGCTCAACAACCCGAGCAGCGCGACCGCGAGAAGAATTTCGAGCAGCGTAAACCCCGCGGTGGAGACCCGTGGCACGGGCAGCCTGCCCGTGCTCAGCGCGGTCAGGCTGACCGTGCTACGTCGTGCATATGCACCGCGACCGTTCGAGCCTCGAGCATGCCCGACCCGCAACTTTGGTATGAAGGCCTCGCGGGACGCCCATGCCACGTGGTACGGTCGTCCCGCCCGTGGGTTTGAGCGATTGCTCAAAATTCGGTTTGCGCTCTCTGCGCCATCAACGGGCATTCCTCATTTCTCCTCTTTCCAATTACCAATATCGTCTTTCGTGCCCTCGATTTTGTCGGGACCCTTCGAGAAAATATCGTAGCCGGTCTTGTTGTGAGTTCCAGGATACTGATAAATATAGGGCTCCTGCCAGGGGTCGAGCGGCACTATTCCATCGGCAAGATAAGGTCCGTGCCATTGCTCGGCCCGATTGGCGGGCGGTGCGATCAGCGCGTGCAATCCGTCCGCTGTCGAAGGATAATCGCCCATCGCGATGCGATAGCTGGTGAGCGGCAACTTGATCGACTCGTTCACGAATAACTTGGCGGTGGATATTTGCGCTCCATCAAAGATGCCACTGAAGTTGGAGACACTTAAGCCCACCAGAAGGCCGAGGATCGCGAGGGCGATCATGATTTCGAGGAGGGTAAAAGCCCGGCGCGATGCGCGCCGCAGCGATAAGGGAGGGCAATTGCGAAACATGGCGATCGGCAGAATTGACCTGGTCAGGCCGATTGTCGAGACGCCCGCACGTGCGAAATGTTTCGTCGTTTATGTTCATCGCGCGACTATCCCTTCTGTTCAAGGGTGTCTTACTTGTCGCCTACGATTCAGTTTTGGATTACATTTGGCGTTCGATGAACGGCACGACGACGAGGAAGGCGGCGAGTGTGAGCGACACGCCGAAGGCTACTACTGCGGGCGAACCGCCCCTGTTCTCTTCAAGTCAACCATGAGATGCCGCTCCGTTTCACGTCGCTGATGCCGCGCAGATTTCTTGACATGCACTACATCTGCACGACACTTTCAGGCATGAAAACAAAGTGGCTCGCATCCCGCGAATTCTCCGCCCACCCGGGCCGCGCGTTGGCCGCGGTAAGCCGCGCCGGGCGTGTTTTGGTCACCGCCAACGGCAAGCCGAAGGCGATCATGATTCCGACGTCGGAGGAGACGTTTGCCCGCGATCTGGAAATGCTCGACCGCGTGACCCTGACGCAGGCCGTCGAAGCTATCCGAGCCGATTCCGTCGTGAACGGCACAGACAACCTCACTTTGGAAGAGATCGACGCTGAGGTCGCAGCCGTGCGCACGGCTCGGCGCCGCCGCAAATGAAACTGTGGGTAATCGACACCAACGTTGTCGTGTCCGGTTTGCTGAACCCGCACGGACCGTCGGCGCGCGTGCTGGACGCGGTTCTCGATGGTCGCGTGAAGCTCGTTTACGACGCCCGCATTCTGGCTGAATACCGAGACGTGCTGCACCGGCCACGTTTGAAGCTGAAACCGGAAAAAATCAGCGCCTTCCTGACCGGCTTGCAGAGCCAGATGATGGTGACACCCAGCCCGCTTGCCGTCTCCGGTCCCGACGCCGACGACATTGTTTTTGTCGAGGCAGCACTTGCCACGACCGACAAGACCGTCGTGACAGGAAATCTCGCGGACTATCCATCTGAAATTTTGCATGGCGCGCGCGTGCTCACGCCCGCCCAAGCTGCCGCAGAGTTAACGCAGGACCTCCATCCTTGAAGTCATGAGTGAACACCGTAAAACTTGGGTGGATATAGGGGCCCAGGTAGAACTTTTGGTAGAACTTTGGCCTGTTTTTGACCCTCGAATTTCGTAAACCTTTTTAAGCCAGAAAGTCCCCGTAGCTCAAATGGATAGAGCACGCGTTTCCTAAACGTGTGATCCCAGTTCGATTCTGGGCGGGGGCACCATCGCTGCTCGTGGAGTGACCGCCGAAACCTAAGTTCGACAGTTCAGAATGAACGCAAAAAGGCGCATGGGATCGCAGCGGCGGCAGGAAAATATTGCACCCTCGTCCGGCAACATTTGCCGAACCAATCCCTGCTCCACGAAGCCACAAAGCGACTTTTTAGCTTTTGTCGCAAGATTCAGTGCCACGAGGGAGAAGCGCGTGTAAAATCCGTTCGAAAGCCGGTCCGTCAGACCGTCGTTCGCGCCCTACGAACATGGGGTCAGGGCGTTGTTTGTTGATTCATCCATTCCGGCAAAGGTACGCCCGTACCGAAGCTGGACTGCCCATGTTCAGGGTTTCGGCAATCCAAGCGTGGGGTGCATTCGCTCTCTCTCGCAATCTTTGCGCTGCGATGATCTTCCATCGCGCGCTCTTGGCGTCGCACTTGATCGCATCAGGATCTTTGCCGACTTCAGCGAGCACTTGGGTTAAGACTTCGGTAAACCGCGCCGCTCTGATTTCGCGCAAGGCTTCGTCTGATACTCCTGACGCCAACGCCATCTGCGCATGATCTTTGGCGATCGCTTTGCGCCATCCCGTTGTACCGATGGCCCAGCCCCGTGTCATTTGACCGAACTGCTGCCTCTCTTGCTCCGCTGCATTTCCGGACAACTCGACCAAGTGTTCGAGATAGCGTTTCCATCCGATGCCCTCATCTTTCAAGCCAAGCTGCTCCAGCC